>JBKJJB010000432.1:0-4279 GCA_046598235.1 Chitinophagales bacterium | reverse complement strand
TTCGCAATGTGTGGTTGCACCACCAAGGGTTTCGTTATCTACTTCTTCGCCCACAGCACTCTTCACCAAATAACTTCCTGCCAAAAACACCGAGCCGGTTCCTTCAACAATCAATGCTTCGTCACTTAGTATGGGAAGATAAGCACCGCCCGCTACACAGCTTCCCATGATAGCCGAGATTTGAGAAATTCCCATAGAACTCATTACCGAGTTGTTGCGGAAGATGCGACCAAAGTTTTCTTTATCGGGAAAGATTTCATCCTGCAAAGGAAGAAACGCACCTGCGCTATCCACTAAGTAAATGATAGGAAGATGATTATCCATCGAGATTTCCTGTGCGCGTAAATTCTTTTTACCTGTAATTGGAAACCAAGCTCCTGCTTTCACCGTGGCATCGTTAGCCACAATCATACAGAGTCTTCCTTTCACATAACCCATCACTACCACCACGCCACCTGAAGGACAGCCACCCTGTTCTTCATACATTCCGTAACCTGCAAATTCTCCAATTTCTATAACGGGCTTACCTTTATCCAGCAACATATCAATGCGTTCTCGGGCGGTCATTTTTCCTTTTGCTTTGTGCTTTTCAATCGCCTTCTTACCTCCACCCAGCTTTATCTGCTCCGATAAGCGTTTCAAATCGCTCATTACTAATTTCAGTGCATCTTCATTCTTGTTGAACTCAAGGTTATTGCTCATAATATTTTCAAAAAATTGAGAGGCGAAGCTATTAAAAAAGTGAATAGTTAATCGCTAAGTGTTAATAGGGAAAACCAATCCTTCATCAGATTTTTTTGGTAACTATTAACCAATAACCAATAACTCTTTTAGTTTTGCCGCGGGGCGAGCCTCATACGATCAGCTCCTGTTCAATCCTCCAGGGCGGAAACGCAGCAAAGGCAGACGGTTGAAGCGGTGCGATATGATCAGCTTGCCCTATTTTTATTAAACTTATACTGCCACGAATACACGAATAAATACAAAACTATTCGTGCACTCGTGGCATTACTTTTTAGTTCAACATCTAATTCTACTTTTTATTTATCCACTCACCGTTCATTCTCGAATCACTCAATTTCTATCTTTGCGCGCATGACAGAGAAAATATTGATAATTGATTTCGGTTCCCAATACACACAACTGATTGCAAGAAGAGTAAGAGAATGTGAAGTGTACTGCGAGATAGTTCCTTATAACAAACTGCCCAAACTTACCGATGATATAAAGGGAATTATTCTCTCCGGCTCGCCTGCATCTGTTCGTGAGAAAAGTGCTCCCAAAGTTGATGTGGCTAAACTGATTGAGTTTTGCCCCGTGCTTGGAGTTTGCTATGGAGCACAGTTAATGGCGCAAACCTTTGGAGGCTTAGTAGAGAAAAGCAACCTGCGTGAATACGGACGTGCTCATCTGAAAATTAAGAATAAGAAAGATACTCTTCTAAAAGGTGTAACTGATAATTGCCAGGTGTGGATGAGCCATGCCGATACCATTACAAGTATTGGCGATAAATTTGAATTGATTGCGGGTTCTGATTCTATTGATGTGGCAGCGTTTCGTTCTAAAAAGAATGCTTTCAAGAATCAGGTTTACGCTTTGCAGTTTCACCCAGAAGTTTATCACAGCATTGAAGGAGCAAAGGTTCTCGGTAATTTTCTGTTTGATGTTTGCAAATGCTCGCACAAGTGGACTGCTGCTTCGTTTGTAGAAGAAACGGTAAAGAGTCTTAGCAAACAAATAGGCAAAGAAAAAGTAATGCTTGGTTTAAGTGGCGGAGTAGACTCATCAGTTGCTGCTCTTCTTCTTGAAGAAGCTATTGGAGATAACCTGCTTTGCATTTTCGTTGACAACGGATTGCTTCGGAAAGATGAATTTGAAAATGTATTGAATAAGTACGAAGGGATGGGGCTGAATGTAAAAGGCATTCGTGCGGGTAAGCAGTTTTTAAAAGAGTTGAGGGGCGTTACTGACCCTGAGAAGAAGAGAAAAATAATCGGTCGTGTATTTATTGAAGTCTTCGAACACGAAGCAAAAAGACATAAGGAGATTAAGTGGCTGGCGCAGGGAACTATCTATCCTGATGTCATTGAATCGGTTTCAGTGAAAGGACCTTCAATGACCATAAAATCACATCACAACGTTGGTGGCTTGCCTGACATCTTGAAGCTAAAAATTGTAGAGCCACTTCGCAACTTGTTCAAAGATGAAGTTCGCAAAGCAGGAAAAGAACTTGGCTTAGTACCTGAAATACTTTTCCGTCATCCGTTCCCCGGTCCGGGATTGGCGGTAAGAATTCTCGGAGATATTACCGCAGAGAAAGTGCGCGTTCTTCAGGAAGCCGACCATATTTATACTGAGAATTTAAAGAAGTTCAATTTGTATAATGAAGTTTGGCAGGCGGGAGCTATTCTTCTTCCCATAAAATCTGTGGGTGTAATGGGCGATGAAAGAACTTATGAAAATGTAGTTGCCCTTCGGGCAGTTAATTCCACTGATGGAATGACAGCCGACTGGTCGCATCTTCCTTATGAGTTCTTAGCAAAGACTTCTAACGAAATTATCAATAACGTAAAAGGTGTAAACCGCGTGGTGTATGATATTTCTTCAAAACCACCTGCTACTATTGAGTGGGAATAGAAACTAAAGGGATTACTTCTTTTCATCAAAATAAAAAGGGTTCTGCAAAATTTGCAGAACCCTTTTAGGTTGTAGAAGATACATTCCCTTATCTGTTTAGAAAATCGTGGTGCAAAACCTCCAACAAATTGTTGAACAGTATGCGGTGATTGGTTTCTGTCACTTTCGAACCATTTAAAGTATAAACGAAGGTGAAAGTTGCAGAGTAATACTCCGCAGTTGATGGATTTATAGGAGTAACTTTGTAGCTGTCTTCTATTACCCACAGCGAGTCAACCAGCGGAACTGTTTCGCGCATAGTAGCATTAATTTCATTGGTATATTTTTTAAACAACTCCTTATTATCAGCACAATGCTGCTCAATAAAATCTGCTTTGCCTTTTACAAACCCTATTTGGTCAATCTGCTTAAGACGGTAAGCGTGATAAAAATCGAACAGACTTTTATTTTTTTCTTTTTCATCGAGAATAGAAATATTAGTGATAGCTACATCGCTCACAACGCAATTGCGGTATAGCGGCTCTGTCTTTAAATAGTTTTCAATCAAGGGCTTCAACTTTGTCTTCGTGGTTTCCTGTGCAGAAAGAGAGAATGACAAACCGATAAAAAGGAGAAGAATTATTTTTTTCATAAACTTTGTTTGAGCAAAAGTAGTTTACTTTTCTTCCGTTGCTCCGAAATTTTGTTTTGAGTAACATTTCCGATACAACTATACAGTTTTGTTTTTGCTCGACAACAAAGAATTTAAGAAAGGTAAAGTTGGATTGGCACTTACCGATGAGGTATTTGTGAACGCTATAGTAAAAATAAAGAAAGCTTTTGACCAAAATCGTGCCTTGCAGGACTGTTTTGCAATATCGCTGATGAGATATAAGTACAGTTTGGCTACCTGAATGATTTTTCATTTCCCCCGAAGGAAACGAACTTGTACACGCAATTCGGCTGGGCATAAACCATAATTTTGACTGTAGAAAAAAGAGATAATCTGCATTACGCCAACCCAAACCCATGTCTTTAATTCTACCACTATCGAGTGGGAGTAAATAATTTCTCTATTTATTTTCTTCGCGGTTTGAAAAATTACGCAACTCTTTTACATTTGCCGTCCGTTTAAAAAAGGGAGCTTAGCTCAGTTGGTTCAGAGCATCCCGACCAAAAGTGGGAGGGTAACAGGTTTAAGTTGTTCTTTTAAAAAAATATCGGGAGATTAGCTCAGCTGGTTCAGAGCATCTGCCTTACAAGCAGAGGGTCACAGGTTCGAACCCTGTAGCTCCCACTTGAAAATCAAGCCGTTACAAATAAAATTGTAGCGGCTTTTTTAATTGTGACCTCAAATGTGACCTTAGTTACCAATGAGAAAAGAAAACAACCACTAACTAAAGGAAAGTAAAAGTTTGAGAGAGGATGTGACCTTGCCATATCATGGCAATTACGATTGATTATCTCAACTGCTTCGCAACTGATTCCAGTTGCAAGCCGGTGAACTGGCAAAACTCTTCAACGGTAACAAACTGGTGTTGCTCCTTTTTGAAGTGGTCTTTAATCTTCTTAATAAGATTTCTGCCATACCTATCGCTTCTGCCTGTGATTATCTGAATGTCCTTCGGATAAATACACAGTCGGTTCATTTTACAAATTTCAT
>JBKJJB010000223.1:0-7663 GCA_046598235.1 Chitinophagales bacterium | reverse complement strand
TTTTAGTATTAAGAACTAAAACTTTAAGGTATGCAGCCATCTGAAAATATCATAGTCGCAAAAAACTACATAGCAACGAATGTTAGACCTTCGCTATATACAAACTATAACTATCAGGTGAACTTCCTGATAGTTATAGTTTTGATTGAGGTGATTTCGGTTATTGTTACTGCTTGTGTATAAACAAGGAAATTAAAGTTTCACCAACTTAAAGGCAACACTTCTTCCTGCTGTGTAAATTCTCATAATGTAAACTCCACGTGCAGGATCGTAAGCAATTTCTGAATCAGTATCTAGTACAGAGGATTTGTAAACAAGTCTTCCTTCTGCATCAAACAGTTCGCATATACTTCCTATCCATTCTTCGCTCACGCTCAAGTGCCAACCGCCTTCCGCTAAAGGATTAGGATATAATATCACTCTATTTGCTAAAATATTATCAATGCCTGTTGTTGTCTCTACAACAATACCACTTGAAGTAGCTCCACATCCGTTGGTATCCATTACAGCAACTGTATAGTTACCAGGAGCAGTAGCAACATACACTTGCGATGTAGCTCCCTGAATTGCAGTTCCATTAAAATACCACTGCACTACCTGCTGGGTAAACACAATAATCGAATCGCCATGAACAGTTACAGAAACAACCGGTCGCGGACGAACCGTAACCGGAATATGATTAGAAGTTGCACGGCAGTTACCTTGATCAGTTACAGTAACATAATAGTTGCCCGGCTCCTGAGCAGTAATACATGAAGTAGTTTCACCGGTGTTCCATATATAAGCAGCATATCCCGAAGGAGCGCATATTTGAGCACTATCCCCCGAACAGATAACTGAGTTGTTAGAAGTAATAGCTAGACTGATACCTGTAGAAGGATTCACCGATGCGCTGGCACTGGCACTGCATCCGGTTGCATCAGTTACAATAACCAAATAAGTACCTGATGCGAGATTCGACACAGCAGAAGAAGTATTACCGCCTGTCCATAAATAACCATAAGGAGAATTTCCTGTGGTTACAGTTACACTTAATGAACCGTTATTCAACCCACAAGTGGTAGGAACTGCAGCAACACTAAATACCACATTGCTCGAAGAAGCAACTGAAACACTCGCAGTAGCAGTGCATCCGCCTGCGCCTGTTACCGTAACATTATATGCTCCTGCGCTAAGGTTCGAAGAGGTTGCAGTAATATCTCCATTATTCCACAAGTAAGTAAAAGGTCCGGTACCGGTTAGTATGGAAACCGATGCTGAACCGTTATTAGTATTACACAAAGTTGTTGTTACAGAAGAAGAAAGAGTAGGGGCCCCTGTTGCATTCACAATAGTGCTTGATGTAGCAGTGCAACCTGAGCCGGTAACCGTAACCGTATATGTACCTCCAATTAAATTGGAAGCAGTTGCGGTAACATCTCCATTACTCCATAAATAGGTATAAGGTCCTGTGCCAGTAATAACTGTTACAGTAGCTGAACCGTTATTGTTATTACAAACAGCATTTGTAGCAGCTGAAGAAAGCGAAGGTGCATCTGTTGAGTTTACAATTGCACTAACAGTAGCAGTACAATTTGCTGCCCCCGTTACTGTAACTGTATACGTTCCGCCAATAAGATTAGAACTGGTTTGTGTAACATCACCATTGCTCCATAAGTAAGTATATGGTCCGGTGCCTGAAATTACTGTTGCAGTAGCAGACCCATTACTTGTGCTGCAAGTGGCGTTAACTACCGAAGGAGAAAGTACAGGCAATCCCGCTGCACTTACAATAGCACTTGCAGTGGCAGTACAACTACCCGATGCAGTAACTGTAACTGTATAAGTTCCGGCAGCAAGATTAGAGGAGGTTGCTGTAATATCTCCGTTGCTCCACAAATAAGTATAAGGTCCGGTACCCGAAGTAACAGCAACAGCTGCAGAGCCATCATTGCTATTGCAACTGGCATCTACAACAGAAGGAGAAAGAACCGGCTCTCCTGTAGCGTTCACCACTGCACTAGCGGTTGTATAACACCCGCCAGCTCCGGTAACGGTAACTGTATAAGTTCCTGCTATGAGATTAGAACTGGTAGCTGTAACGTCTCCATTACTCCATAAATAAGAATAAGGTCCTGCGCCCGAAGTTATCGCAACGGTTGCAGAGCCATCGCTATTACTACACAATGCATCAGTTGAAGAAGGCGAAAGAGTAGGGCCCCCGGATGAATTGATAGTAACACTTGTGGTAGCAGTACATCCGGGAGTTGAAGTAGCAGTTACCGTATAAGTTCCTGCAGCAAGATTTGAAATGGCTGCACCAGGTGTGCCGTTATCCCACAGATAGGTAAATGGACCGGCACCACCGTTTACACTGGCAGTTGCGCTGCCGTTATTGTTCCCGCATATTGCATCAACTGGCACAGCAGTAACTAACATAGCCTTTGGCTCAGTAACAGTAATACTTGCTGTTGCAGTGCAAAAATTAGCATCAGTAGCTGTAATTCCATACGTTCCTGCAAAAAGATTAGGATTTGCCTGTGTAGCTGGACCATTACTCCATACAAAATTATATGGTGCTGTTCCTCCTGCATAGCTCATGTAAGCAGATCCTGTGTTAAATCCAAAGCACGTTGTAGGAATAATAGTTGGAGTTAAAGTAATAGGCTGAGGTTCTGTGATTGTAATGCTTACTGTATCCGCGCAGGTATTAGCATCAGTTACTATTACGGTGTAAGTTCCGGCAGTAACATTGTTCAATACAGTATCTCCCAAAACATTAGGAGTATTCCATACATAACTAAAAGGAGTATTTAATCCTATTGCATGAACAGTCGCGACACCGTTAGTTCCACCGGCACAACTAACATTTTGATTCAATACAAAGTTCGCATTAACATTAGAAGGTTGAATTGGGCTGATGTTATCAACTAAAATATACGGACCATCTGTACAGCCAAGACTGTTTATTCGAATCATCACCCATGTAAAATTTTGGGTCGGGGTGAATGTGACATTATAAGTTTGCCAAACATCATAAGGAGTAATATTACCTGAACTCCAAAGAAGTACTCCGGTTCCTGTATTGTCATCGCAGGCACCAAATCCTCCCCATATCTGACATTCAGCACAACCTGGCACTATTCCGCTAGATGCATCGCTTTGCTGTGCATTTGCTAAATCAACAGTAAAAGTATAAGTAGTGCCTGCTATGAAAGGAGAACTCAGTTGCTCCGAAGCACCTTCCTGCCATCCTGCTGATGGCTGGGCAACTAATCCCAAGTAGGTATTTCCATTAGTTGCAGGAAGCGTAACACCCCAATCACCCGGCTGCGTGTCAGGTGTTTGACCCGACATACATTCCGTCCAAGGGGAAGGCGTAATATGCGGCTGGGCAGTACCTTCAAAAGAAGGATTCACAAAGTTGATTACAGGTGCTGGATTACATTGAGAAAATATTTTCCCTGTAGTGAGCAACAAGAAGAATGTGATACTTACAAATCGTAAATAAATTTTCATAGAGTTATTTTTAAAATAGAACAAAATTTAATAGTTAGAGTCTCTCCGAGTGTGATGTCAGATAGTATCTTTTGAAGTTCCGAAAATAAAAAACCCTTGCAAGTTTTACTTACAAGGGTTTCGTTATGTTGCGGGGGTAGGACTCGAACCTACGACCTTTGGGTTATGAGCTCTACCTATAGGGGAATAAAATGAACTTAAACAAAATGAAATGAAACCATTTACTTGATAATCAATTATTTATATTTTTGTGGTATGTCAGAAAAGAGTGGCTTGTGGTGAAAATGTTGTACCTATGTTGTACCAAAATTCACCCCATTCACCTCGACAGCTGGCTCTAATATTTCTCGTAAACAGCAAAAAACATCGCTATGGCTAATATAAAATTATTGCTTAGAAAAAAGAAAGGCCAAGAAATCACAGATTATCCAATAGTCCTCCGCTTCACAAAGAACCGGAGAGTAAAGTTTCAATATCTCGGTCACACCTCCACAGTAGATGATTGGGATGCAAAAGCCCAGCAGGTCAAACCTTCTCACCCTTTGTATAAATCATTGAAGGTTTTACTCGCTAATAAAAAAGCGGAAGCGGAAAGCACTCTGCTAGATTTAGAAAACAAGCAACCGGTGTTTAGTCTGGAACAACTCAAGCAAAAAATTAAACGCGGTAACAGTAGCATTACCTTTTTAAAATACGCAGACAAGTATGTGCAGGATATTTTTGACAGAGGAAAAATAAATGTAGCCAAGTCGGAAAAATCTCGCGTGAAAGGAGTCCGTGATTTTTTGAAAGGAAGAGATGTTGATTTTTTCGAAGTCGATGTAGCGCTCATCAACAAACTCAAGACATACCTTTTAACGAAAGGCAAAAGCGAAAAGACGGTGAACAATTATCTGATACTCATCCGCACCATTTACAACCGAGCGATTAGTGAAGGGCTAATTGAAAGAGAGTATTATCCTTTTGGCGGACGTGATAAAATTCAATTAAAACAGATGCAGGGAAAGAAGATTGGTCTGGAAGCGGATGAACTACAAAGCATCAGAGATTTAAAATTAGAAAAACAATCTGCGCTATGGCACGTGCGAAACGTGTTCCTTCTCTCCTACAACTTTGCCGGTGTCCGAATAAGCGATTTGCTTATTCTTCGCTGGACAGATGTGCAGAATAACCGGCTAGCTTACACAATGGGGAAAACGAGTGCCCAGGTATCTATTCCTATTGCCGATGAGGCGCGTGTAATTCTCAACTATTACAAAAAAGAAAAACGTACGCCTGACGATTTTGTATTGCCTTATGTCAAGGAAGCTGACTGGGACAGCCCGGAAGACGTGCAGCGTAAAATCAACTCTGCTATAAGTAATTTCAATAAGCGTTTAAAAAGAATTGCCGACCGGGCTGAAATTGAAAAGAAGTTGAGCAATCACATAGCCCGCCACACCTTCGGTAATATTTCGGGAGATAAAATACCATTGCCGATTCTTCAAAAACTTTACCGGCACCAATCATTAAATACCACTGCGATTTATCAGGGAAACTTCATGCACAAGGATACAGATGAAGCATTATTAAAGGTGCTGAATCCACAGAAGCCCGCGCTTAAAAAAACTACCGGTAAAAAGAAGGCGGGTAAACGTAAATAGGATGAGGACGCAGAACACTGCCAGAGCTGAAGTGTTATACAGCGCTATAATGTGCTGTGCTTTTTAAGAAATGCGTTGATGCTTTTTCTGCTAAACTGAAGTTTTTTACGGTACTGCGTAAAATGGATTTCGCCATCATTTTTCATCTCCTGAAGTTTAGTCCTTCCCACGTTTAGTATCTTCATAGTTTCTTTCACTCCGATCCAATCGTTAGCGGCATTGATTTCACCCCGCGCTCCGGCACCCTCCTCCATTTTTTTAGTGAGGAATTCGAAAAGTTCTTGCTTCAACTTTTCGTAGGCTACACTATCAATTACAATTACGTCCATTTTTTTTCAATTCTTTAATTGGTTGCAGATTTTTAAAAAACCCAACATTCATTCCTGAATGTTGAGGTAAGAAATCCGTAAACAGTTTAGTAGTTTTCGCCTTGCTTTATCACCTTAATTTTTTTCCACAACATCGGTAGTTGGTTGAATACAACGATATCGCACACCGCTGCCATAAAAATGGTGAAAGCTGGGCTTCTGATAACTACGGATAGATGTTCTCCTTTCATGATTTTGGGTTTGGTTTTTTAATGGTTGTGGGAGCTATTACCGCTTGATAAGTCAAGAAGCCAATGCCACTTAAAATGATCGCGACAAAAATTATTGTTCCCCAAGGAATGCCGCTGCTCATTGGGAGTTTTTGTGTTGTGATAAGCATATATTATTTTTTAAGTGCGCATGAATAAATAAGTGCCCTTAATACATCTTCCGCAGTATTATAGGTAATTGGGAAGTTAGGGTGATAAGGATCCTCAACTGTATCAGATTTTCCTTTCAGATTTTCAAAGAGGTATTGTAATCGTTTGTCATCGGAATTGCTTTGCCTGCTCATGCCTCCAGTATGCGAAATTAGTTTCTGCAACTCCTCTTCCAATCGATTTATTTTTTCTTGATATGCGGCAGTTTCCCTTTCCCATTCAATTCTCTCTTTGCCTATTACATCTCGATTATTGACAATAGCTTCTAAATACTCGCTCAAGCATATCCCGGAGCTGTCCGCCTCCTCTATTAATTGCTTTTTCAACTCGGGTTCACATCTAAATCCTGCAGTAACTTTCGCTGTGGCGGTTTCTAATGTGTAAAGGTCAATTTCGCTCTTATTCATTTTTATGATTTTTATATATTAAAATCGAATGTAAGGCGAAATACAGCAGGTTATTAGTTGACAAGTAAGACAGATAACACGCAAATCTCCCTTGAGAAATTATTCTCATTGGTAATTTTGATAATTGATTGTCTGAATCTCGTCTGTAAGTCGTCTGAAGCCTGTCTGAGTTGGACAATCGGCTTTTATCATTTTTCTGCCATTTTTTATTCCCAAAGAAACTTCACCTGTATTTACCTTAATTGGCGTAGCAGGATTTACTCTCTAATCTTCATATTATTGTATCACACACTTAAACACTAAATGGCGAAGCAGAAAAAAGAAACACCGGAGCAGCCGCTCGAAAAAATTTTATGGCAAACGGCAGACAAACTGCGTAAGAACATGGATGCTGCCGAATACAAACACATTGTGTTGGGTCTTATCTTCCTCAAATATATTTCCGATGCGTTTGAAGAACTCTACAATAAACTGAACGCCACCAAAGGTGCCGATGCCGAAGACCCCGATGAATACCGCGGTGAAAATGTTTTTTACGTTCCGCAAAATGCGCGGTGGACTTTCATTCACTCGCAAAGCAAAATGCCCACTATCGGAAAGATTATTGACGATGCGATGGATTACATAGAAGCGCTCAATCCGAATTTGAAAGGTGTGTTGCCGAAAGTTTATGCGCGACCTAATTTAGATAAAGCGGCACTCGGTAGCTTGATTGACCTCATCAGCAATATTGCGCTGGGCGATGCAAAAGCGCGAAGCCGCGATACACTCGGGCAGGTGTATGAATATTTTCTCGGGCAGTTTGCATTGGCAGAGGGTAAAAAAGGTGGCCAGTTCTATACGCCCGGTAGCGTGGTGCGTTTGCTTGTGGAAATGTTGCAACCGTACAAAGGCAGAGTATTTGACCCGTGTTGTGGTAGCGGTGGTATGTTTGTACAGAGCGAAAAATTTGTGCTCGCGCACTCCGGTAAAATTGACGACATCAGTATTTACGGACAAGAGAGCAACCAAACTACATGGCGGCTTGCTAAAATGAATTTAGCGATACGCGGCATTGATGCCTCACAAATTAAATGGAACAGCGAAGGTTCGTTTTTAAAAGATGCGCACCCCGACTTAAAAGCCGATTACATAATTGCCAACCCTCCGTTTAACGATAGCGACTGGAGCGGTGAACTGCTGCAAACCGATGGACGCTGGAAATACGGAGTGCCGCCCACCGGTAACGCCAACTATGCGTGGATACAACATTTCTTGTATCACCTCGCACCAAACGGACAGGCAGGTTTTGTTTTAAGTAAGGGTTCACTTACTACCAACACTACCGGTGAAGGCGAAATACGAAAGGCGCTCATTGAAAACGATTT
>JBKJJB010000142.1:0-5759 GCA_046598235.1 Chitinophagales bacterium | reverse complement strand
CATCTTGATTAAATCTGTTTCTATAGAAGTGTTTAATGCTAGTTTAGAAAAATCAGACACCATTGAAGCAGAAATGCTCTCCTTTGTAAAACCAGTCAATTGAGTAAAGCCAGGGTTTGCTAAAAGAGGTATACCACCGCTCGTAGTAATTAGTAGCCCCTCCGAGTAGTTTTCAAAAAAATCATGGTTGGGAATCAGCGAAGGAGTCATGTTGTTATCACCATGAAAATAGAAATACTTATACAAAAAAGAAACGACTCTGATTTTTATCAGAGTCGTATAATATTTAAAAAATGTTGTTGGTTGTTATTTTATCGGAGTTACTTTTTCTATCATAATACCATTTGCCGACACCGAAAGAGAAGGATTTCCCTGTGATGGCAACTGATTGAAATGGTCTTTGTAAGTGTTGCCGATGATGGTGTATCCTCCCGATTTTAAATCATAAAGGATATTATTGGTAAGGTTGATGTTATTTCCCGAACCAGCATTTTTGTAAAATGCCTGAGTAGATTTTTGCTCGCCTGAGATGGTTAGTTTGATGCGGTTAAAGTTCAACACCTGATTATCAGTATTACCTGATAGATAAACACCATAAGCTTCGCCTGAACCACCAACTGCAAATGAGTTATTGCTGATTTGACCAAGGTCAGTTCCTTTAGCAAAACAGTTATTCATAGCCAAGCCTAGAGAACCGTTTGCTGCATTTACGATATTGTTGCTGATAATTACATTGTTTGCAACGTTATCTAAATTGATAGCGCGGAAAGAAGAATTAGTAGAAAGTGTACTTATAACATTGTTTGTAATTACCGGTGCATCTTCATTGGTAAGCGACAACCCTGACTCATACTGGTTAAAGAAAAGAGTTCCTGTAATGGTTGTTTTGCCATCCATTGCATCGGCACTTGCACCGCCTTTAAAAATTCCGATGCTGCCATTATTGATTTCGCAATCTTCAATAAGGATGTTGCTGATGGGGGCATTAGCTGCAAAATAAACGGTAGCACTTTCAGCACCCTTTCTGGTGCTTTCTACGCCATCAAACACAACACCTTTAAAAGTAAGGTTACTTGCTTTTCCATCCGTGCGTAAGCAGTTTCCGTAGGTAGCTGCCTTATGGTCAATCGTCAGATTTTCAAAAGCAATATACTGGCTGCCGTTTAAAACCAATGTAGCATCAGAAGTTCCATAACTGATAATCACATCTGCATTGTTGCCTGATTTCGATTCAAAAGTTACTGTATTAAAAGAAGAGGCTCCGGGTATGGTAGATAGAACTATTCTCTCCTCATACTTTCCGTCTTCTAAAACGAAAGTGGTAGGTCCTGCAACACCACCGCACTTTAGTGCGTTAGCTGCCTCATTTATTGATGCAAAATCTGCATTCTCGCTTTTACCAATGGTAAATTCTCCCGAAAGCGCAGGGCAATCGCCCGCAAATGAGTTCATTGACATGCTCAGTGCAGTTGCCAGAATTAGAGTAGTTAGCTTGTTCATTGTTTTACCTTTTAAAGTTAGTTAGTGTAAGTTTTGATTTTAATTTTTCTTGAATTCTTGAGTTATAATACAAACAATATAGTATAACAATCAAGTTCTGTCAAGCTTGATTTACAAAATAAACATTTTAATAATAAACTAATTTGAAAAAACAATGTCCATTTTGTTTTCCTACCTCAAATCTATCATTATTTCCTAAAATGCAAGTCTTGTGTGTAACTTAAGCAAAAATGCCACCTTGTTCAGAGGTGGCATTTTTAATTTCTGATGTAATACAATTACTTTTTCTTTTTAGGAGCAGTTCCTTCTGTTCTAAATAGGTTAACCACTTTAGATGCATCCGGAGTGTTAGGCACAAAGCAATATTCTGTACCAGGGTTTAAGTGATCAGGCAAAATTTTATAAACACCCGGTTCAACTTTTTCATACTTCAAAGTGATTTGTTTTTCCTGAACATTTCTTCCGTAGTCTTTTCTAACATATACTTCGCGCATGTTTTTAACCACCACTGCCTCTGTAAGTACAAAGGTTCCATCCGGGTCAGTTTCTGCATCGGTTAATTTTACAACAAAAGTTGCCGTAGTAGGTACCGTTACTGATGATGATGCTCCTAAACAGTTTATATATTGAACGCTTCCTGCTGTTTTACCAAAACTGTAAGCATTGGCAAATGCATTTGAGCCGCCTTTGTCTTTTAGGGCAGATGTTTGTTTTTCAAGTTTCTCAAGACTTCCATCAGCCTTTAAAAGTACAGGGCTGTTTTTAAATTCAGGTATTTGCACCGTTTGTGCAGATACAAACCCAGTTACAGCTACTGCTGCAAATAGAGATAAAAATGTCTTTTTCATAATTGTTTGTTTTAGTTTTAGCAAATATAGAAAAGTATTTTTACGACCAAAATCACAGTAAAAAATGAGCCGGTTTAGTATTTATGTAGATTTTCGTTGGTTTCCGGGAATGTATTATTATTGCCTTATTACTTAACCAATTAAATTATTTTACCGTGAAAAGCCTTTTGTTATTACCGTTTGTAACTCTCTCGCTATTTGTTGCTTCGCAAAGCATTGTACCCGGTGGCACAATTGTATCATTTAAACTTACTAAGGAAATTTTTGCACCAAAGGCAAAAGTAGGTGAGCCCGCAAATTTTATAGTATCGCAAGATGTGATGGTGAGTGGCAAGGTGGTTATTCCTGCCAATACTAAGGTAAGAGCAACTATCATAGATGTTAACAAAGGCGGACCTCATCAGCCGGAATCAAGATTAAAAGTTCAGATTTATGATGTAAAAGCTACTGATGGCTCTACCGTAGTGTTAGATGACTGTTTTGTATTTACCATGGGTGATGGAGGACATAAACAACGTGGCGCATTATTGATAGAAGGAATTGGTAAAAACTGCGTGACCAAGAAAACGGAGGGCAATAACAACGCAGGGCATTACTGATAAATAGAATTACTTATTTTGAAAAACGGGCAACCATTCAAATAGGTTGCCCATTTTTGTTTATATTAAGTAACATTGAACAAATTACTTTGTAGATATTTTCTTAATCAATCCTTGCAACACATTGCCGGGACCTACCTCTATAAATTCTGTTGCTCCGTCAGCAATCATTTGCTTTACCGATTGAGTCCAGCGCACGGGTGAGGTAAGCTGCGTAATCAGATTCTCCTTTATCTTTTCAGGATTGGTTTCTGCTTTTGCCGATACGTTTTGATAAACAGCACATACAGGTGAATTGAATGGCGTTTGATAAATCGCTTCTGCTAATTCTTTTCTGGCGGGTTCCATTAATGGGGAATGAAATGCACCGCCCACAGGTAATTTTATTGCTCGCCTTACTCCTGCTTCTCGCAGTTGTTCGATGGCAACATCTATTCCTTTTGTGCTTCCTGAAATAACCAATTGACCCGGAGCATTGTAGTTAGCTGCTACAACTATTTCATCTTTTATATCTGTACAAATATTTTCTACCTGTTCTTCGCTGGCGTATCCTACTACTGCCGCCATTGTAGAAGGAACTAACTCACAAGCCTTCTGCATTGCTTGTGCGCGAATAGAAACTAATCTCAACGCATCTTCAAAACTTAAAGTTTGGTTGGCTACCAAAGCTGAAAACTCTCCCAGCGAATGACCCGCTACCATAGCAGGTTTAAAGTTTTCAATGAGTGAAGCGGAGATAACTGAATGAAGAAATACTGCGGGCTGTGTAACTTTAGTTTGTTTTAATTCTTCATCGGTTCCTTCAAACATTATTTTTGAAAGTGAGAAGCCGAGAATTTCATCGGCACGCAAAAACATTTTTTTTGCTGCATCGGAACTATCAAATAAATCTTTTCCCATTCCAGTGTATTGGGAACCTTGACCCGGGAAGATATATGCAATCATAATGACTTTATAAAATGGATAATTGGATGGTTGGAATAATGGAATGTAACTACAATTATCCATCAATCCATTATTCCATTCGTCCAACTCAAATGTTTTTTTATTAACTCAATTTTGCACTGATAAGATTAATAAACTCGCTTCGTGTTGATTGCTTTTCAAATTCGCCTGTAAAAGCGGAAGTAGTAGTTACAGAGTTTTGTTTTTGCACACCTCGCATCATCATACATAAATGTTTTGCTTCAATTACTACTGCTACACCCAGTGGGTTTAGTGCTTCCTGTATGGAATCTTTTATCTGCGTTGTTAATCTTTCCTGCACTTGTAACCTGCGGGCATATACATCAACCACGCGGGCAAGTTTGCTCAGTCCGACAATTTTACCATTGGGAATATAGGCGATGTGCGCGCGTCCGTAAAAAGGAAGCATGTGATGTTCGCAGAGGGAATAAAGTTCAATGTCTTTTACTATAACCATCTGGCTGTGGTTCTCTTCAAACAATGCTCCTTTTAAAATCTCCAGTGCATCCATGTGATAACCCTGTGTTATAAAATGCATTGCCTTCGCTACGCGCTCGGGAGTTTTTTCAAGTCCTCCTCTGGTTACATCTTCGCCTAATGCTTCTATTATTTCGCGGTATTTTTCTGCTACTAATGTCAACGACTTGTCGTTGAAGATTTCTTTCTTTTCATATTTTTTCATAGCTTCAAAATTGTAGGGAATAAAACATCAGAGATTGTAATTTTGTTCAGATAGCAAGCATTTATTCACCGTAATATTCAACATAAATATTTTCTGTTTCTACAAGCTTAATGCAATGCAGTTTGCATTCTTTAATATTCGGCTCTAACCATTTCCAAATTTGTTTCACTACGTTTTCAGTACTTGGAAGAATACCAATAAGTTCCGGCACATCCATATTGAAATTCTTATGGTCTAAGCGGTCAACTACTTCTCTTTTTATAATAATACTAAGGTGGTGGGCATTCATAATAAATCCGGTATCAGCATTGGGTTCGCCTTTTACGGTTACCAATACATCGAAGTTATGTCCGTGCCAATTTTTATTAGCGCACTTGCCAAACACAGCATCGTTTTGTTCTTCGCTCCAGGTGGGATTGAACAAGCGATGCGCTCCGTTGAAATGTTCTCGTCTGGTTAGATAAACCATTTCTTTGTTTATTAAGTATCTCTCAATCTCTATAGGGACTTTCTACTTTATTATGTGTTCGGGATGTTTAAAAGTTTGAAAATGGTTTGAGAACAACAACTTTTCATCAAACCTTTCGAACTATTTCAAACAATTAAGCTTTTTCTAATATCATCGCGTGTCCATGCGCTCCTGCCGCGCAAGCTGCAAGCAGCGCATACTTTCCGTTTTCTTTTATTAAACGATTAGCGGCAGTAGTAACTAAGCGTGCACCTGTTGCTCCAAACGGATGACCGAGCGATAAACTTCCTCCCCACAAATTAAATTTTTCCATTGGCACTACTCCAACAGCTTTATCTCTTCCCAATTTATTCTTAGCAAAATCATCCGAAGCGAGGCATTTGAGGTTTGCCATTATCTGCCCCGCAAATGCCTCGTGAAATTCAAACACATCGATATCACTAAAATTCATTCCGGTTTTGCTGAGCAATTTAGAAATGGCATAAGTTGGTCCCAGCAAAAGTTCTTCACTTAAATCGCAACCGCTAAAAGCATAAGAATGTAAATACGCTTTTGGTTTCAGGCCAAGCTCTTTTGCTTTTTCTTCAGTCATTAATAAAACACAAGCCGCACCATCGGTTAAGAAAGAAGCATTGGCTGCGGTGATAGTTCCACCGTCTTTTACAAAAGCGGGTTTCAGTTTAGCCATCTTCTCT
>JBKJJB010000103.1:0-5345 GCA_046598235.1 Chitinophagales bacterium | reverse complement strand
ATGAACAAGTATGAAGCTGCTTCTGAGGTAAACAACAAACTTCCTTTAGCATGGATTAAGATTGGTCGCTTGGCAATCAATGGAAGAATTTACGATCAGGCAATTGATGCTTTCAATAAAGCCTTAGCTATTGACCAAAGCTACCCGATTGTTTATAAGGAGTTAGCGGAAGCTTACTACTTCTCTAAGAACTATGATAAGATGAAATCGAACTTCGAGAAGTATATAGCTTTAAGCCCCGGTGATAATCAGGCGAAGGCAAGTATCATCACCATCTATTACAATGCGAAAGAGTATGACAAGGCGATTGAAGAAGCTACCAAAGGTTTAGCAAACGATCCAACCAATTATGTTTTTCAACGTGTAATTGCTTTCTCAAATTATGAGTTAAAACGTTATCCTGAAGCGGCTGCGGCAAGCAAATTGTTTTGGGATAATCCAAACAAAAAGGTGAAGGATATTGATTACATCTATTCAGCACGTATTGCCTCGCAGGCGGGGGATTCTACAGCTGCTATGAACTATTTCAAAATAGCTTTGGCGAATGATTCTGCCAACTGCGATTTGTTGGGTGAGTTTGGTAAAGTATTATACCTCGCTAAACATTACGATGAGGCGATTGCACAATATGCTGTCAAGAAAGAAAAGTGTGGCTCGTTAAGTTCGCTGGAGTTGTTCTATCTTGGAAGGAGTTATGTGTATGCCAATGACTCAATAATGGCGGATACTACTTTTGGAGAGTTTATTGTTCGTAATCCAACTTCGCCAGATGGATATTTACAGAGAGCGCAAATAGCTATGAAAATTAATCCCGAAGAATTTAGAGCGGTACCTCACTATTTAAAATATATTGAATTGACTGCGAGCGAACCTGCAAAATACAAACGTAATTTGCCGGATGCTTATTCATATGTTGGTATTTATTATTTCGAAAAAGCGAAAGACAAAGAACAAGCAAAAACTTACTTTACAAAAGCACTTGAAATTGATTCAACCAATATGTTTGCTACCGAATACATGAAGCAGTACTAGTCGTACAAATTCTGGCTTTAATAAAAATGCCTTTCCGGTTTTCGGAAGGGCATTTTTATTTTAAGAATAATATGACAAAACTGTGACAATTCTTTATATGGATTTTGATGCTTGTAGCATTATAAAGGTGAATCTATTTTCTAACACAAAACACTTTTATTATGAAAACCAACTATCAAAACGCGAGTATGCTCGATATGATTTTCGAGCACCGCAACAAAGCTTATGGAGCGTATGCTTTGCGCAACGATTACAACCGCAGAATTACAAACGCTCTGCTTATTACTTTCTCTTCCATTTTTATTCTCGGCTTCGGGAAACTTCTTTCCGACAAAATGAAAAGCCATACCACTAATGCCATTGGTCCTATTGTAGTGGTAGAGCCTATACCCGAAATCCATTTGGAAGATAAACCGATAGAAATAGAGAAAACTAAACTGCCCGATGTGCCGCAATCGCAGGCAATTCAAACAGTAGAAAACCCTGAAATGAAAGTAACAGCAGATAACCAAACCACTGATTCAATACCTACAGTTGATCAATTGCGCGATGCGGAATCGGGTATTCATACAAACTTGAATGGAAACAACATAGGAGTAACAGATGGCACAGGTACTGAGTTAGCGTTTAATCCACCATCTGCTCCCGCTGCTTCTTCAGAACCTATTCGCATAGCCGAGATAATGCCGAAGTTTCCCGGTGGCGAAGAAGCGCTCATGAAGTTTCTGAATAAGCATACTGTGTTTCCTGACATGGAAAGAGAGATGGGAGTGGGAGGGAAGGTGGTATCGGAGTTTACGGTGAATGAAGACGGCAAAGTTTCGGACATTAAAATACTGAGAAGTCCAAGCAAAGGATTTGATAAAGAGGTAGTGCGCGTAATAAAACTAATGCCGCCATTTTCACCTGGCATGCAACAGGGGCGTGCTGTAAAAGTTAGGTTTGTTTTGCCGTTTACATTTAGTGTGAGCGATTACTAGGCAATAGTTATCTAAAGTGGCGATTTAGGACAATAGGAATTTGCGGGGAACTTTCTGTTTAAGGGGTTTCAGCTTAGGCGATAGGACTTGGAACTTTGCCTGTATTCCATTGCTTCGAGGTTGCTTTAGGGATTTCTTTTGCGGTTCCAACAAGATACAATATGGTGTTTGGACGTTTTAATTCCGAAGTTGTTTTATGGATGAAGAATTACAACAAAACAAATTCCTGTTTACATTCTGTAATCAGATTAAGAATATCGGCTACATTTGACAGCCTAAGAATTAACACTATGATTTTGGATGAAGCAGGTGCGCAAAGAATAAGAACCAGCCGAAAGCGAACAAACATTCTTCGGGTACCTGAGTTTGCTGCCATTGAGTTTTTGTGCCGCATAATGCCGCGCTGGATAAGCCCCGATATGCTATCAGGCATAGGCATGGTGGGAAGTATTCTTTCTGCCGCCAGTATTTTCTTTGCTGTTTACGACCGCCACGCTCTTTTACTCGTAGTGCCGGGTATGACCCTTCAATGGTTTGGCGATTCATTAGATGGGCGTATTGCTTATTACAGAAATGAACCGCGCAAATGGTATGGCTGGTTGCTCGACATGAATCTCGATTGGATTTCGACTGTATTACTTGCCGGTGCTTTTCTGTATTACGTTAACGACCATCCGTTTCTTGCTTTTTTCTTTATGGCTAGCTACGGGCAAACCTTTATTCTCGCTATCATGCGTTACCGCATTACCGATGTGTTTTTAATTGATGCCGATAGCCCCATTGGACCTACCGAGTTGCGAATAATATTGACTGTCTCCACTGCATTAGAATTCTTCTTCCCAGGTTTTATAATATGGTTTGGTGTGGCAGGTATTGCGGTGCTAACAATATTAAACACCGTTGATTTTTTCCGCTTGGTTAAAATTGCCAACGCCAAGGATGCAGAGGAAAATTCAAAAAGAAAACAGGACTCATAATCTCTATTCGTTCTGATGAAAACTTTTGCTAAGGCACAGCTATCTTCTTTTTTGGGCGGAATGATTGACTACCTCACCATGCTCTTTTTTACAGAGGTAGTTGGTTTATTCTATACTTATTCAATTGTAATTGGCGGAGTAGTAGGCGCGGTTTTTAATTATTTCATGAATAGGAAATGGACTTTTGATGCACGTGCGGCTAAAAAATGCAAACAGCTTCCACGGTTTGTTTTAATTGTATGCGGAAGTATTTTTCTGAAAACCTTTGGTACCTATTGCCTTACTAATTATGGCACTGTAGATTATAAAATAAGCAGATTGATAATAGATGCGTTTGTTGCCATTGGGTTTAATTTTCCGATGCAGAAATATTGGGTGTTCGGCAAATAGGCGTAACTGCTTTGTTATCTTTTCAAAAAGCTATTAACCGCAACTTTATACCTCTATCTTTGTTTTTAAATAAAAACAATAAAAATGAAAACTGCTTTTGCTATTCTATTTGCCGCTCTATGCATTACTGTATCGGCACAAAAAACTGTTTATGATTTTACGGTAAAAGATATTGACGGAAAAGATGTTTCGCTTTCGCAATACAAAGGCAAAGTGCTGTTGATTGTGAATGTAGCAAGCATGTGCGGCAATACCCCTCAATATAAAGACATTGAAACGTTGTATAAAAAGTATAAGAGTAAGGGATTGGTGGTACTCGGCTTTCCTGCCAATAACTTTATGGGTCAGGAACCCGGAAGCAATGAAGAGATTAAGGCTTTTTGCACCAAAGAATACGCGGTTACTTTCCCTATGTTCTCAAAAATTTCAGTGAAAGGCGGAGATATTGCACCATTATATTCTTATCTAACTCAGAAATCTGAAAATGGAAATGTAGATGCTCCCGTAAAATGGAACTTTCAAAAATTTCTTATCAGTAAAAGTGGAAAAGTAATTACTTCTATTGGCAACAGAACTTCAGTGAACGATGCAGGCGCAATGAGCACTATTGATAAAGCATTAGCAGAATAAATTTTCTGATTTAATCTTGATTTAAATAAAATGAATAGGAGGAAATTTTTATAACAGAATTACCATCTCTCCCAAAACGGCACTATCCTGAAATAAGTGGGTACAAGTTGTCCGCAATGCAAAAGCCAGGCAGAGGAGAATAAATTGAAATTATAATCTAAATGTGTTTAGGGTTGTTTTAAACATTTACCTGTCCGTCCTTTCGTCCGTCATATAGAATTCTTTGTAAATAAAATAAGCATAATTGATTGTTATTTAGTCAATTATGCTTATCGTAATTGTGCTCCTGAAGGGAGTCGAACCCCTAACCTTCTCATCCGTAGTGAGATGCTCTATCCAGTTAAGCTACAGGAGCATTAGGAAACAGCCCCTTTTTAAGGACTCTTTTTCTCTGAAAAGTTGGCAAATATAAAAACTTCAGGAAACCTCAGACCACTTTTTTTCTATCTGTCCTATGCAAAATGCTTGCAAGCGGAGGACCTATTAAGCCATCCTGAAATACAAAATTGAATATGCAAAGGAAGATTGCAGACGACAGAAATGTTATCGGTATTTCTTTTTAGAAGAAGTAAGATTCAAAATAACCCCTACTACTACGAAAACAATAAGTTGTGCAGCGCAACTTTCGATAGTAGGAAAAATACCAAGCAGTTCAACCCTTATTATCGAAAGCCCATGAATAGAAATTTTCTCTGCTTCCTGTAAAGAGTGAATACCTTTACCTGTTAATACAATTGCCAGCAATCCCATTATGAGCGATGAGATTTTAAAAAGTTTAGGAATGGGAAGTTTGGTAGAGAACTTTAAAACCAGCCATGCTAAAACTATTACCACAATAAACGCGGAAACCACTCCCAGCAGAATAGCGTTGCTTTGCTTTCCTGCCGATTCAATATTCAAGGCAGAAAGAAAGAGCACTGACTCAAACACTTCGCGGAATACTATAAAGAAAGAAAGAGCTCCTAAGCTAACTACACTTCCGTTGTCAACCACTCCCTGCATCATTTTATTCACATAGTCTTTCCATTTTGTTGCTTCACTTTTTCCGTGCAGCCAGAAACCCACATATAGTAACATACCAACTGCAATAAAAGAAATAACACCTTCTATCAATTCTCTTTGCTTACCCGACATACTGCCTTCCAGTAAACTTCCGCTTATAAACCAGAGTGCAACTCCGCAAAGAACTGCAACTATCCATCCGCCATGAACCCAACGCTCCGCGTTTTTAAGTTTGTTTGTTTTAATAATGGATAGAATAACCATCACAACCAGGAAAGCTTCCAAGCCTTCGCGCAATAAAATGGAAGCTGACAATAAGAGTGCCATCCAGAAG
>JBKJJB010000051.1:0-3415 GCA_046598235.1 Chitinophagales bacterium | reverse complement strand
GAAGAAGGAAATTTTGGAAAAGGTTGGACAAATATTTTTTGCGCTTTATAAAGACGAAGTAATAGGAACCTGTGCCGTTAAAAAAACATCTCCGAAAACCTATGAATTACTAAAGATGGCTGTGACAGAGAAATTTCAATCGCGCGGAGTGGGCAGAATGCTGATGAACAAAGCTATTGACTTTGCTAAATCACAAAAGGCGCAGGCGCTTGAATTAGACACCAGCAGAAAACTGGATAAAGCAATGAAGTTGTATGAGGAGATGGGTTTCAAAATTTCAAACGAAACGCCCAGTGCAGATTATGAACGATGCACAGTAAAGATGACTTTAGATTTGTATAGTCTGTTCATGATGTTAGTGTCACTCACTTTTTTGGCTACTTATCTTTCAATGCTTATTAGTAAATCAAATCAGATTACATGGAGCCTGCCTGTTTTTAACTTGCTTCCTTGGGTAAGACAGGCATCGGCTATGATAGAAATATTTATGCAATAATAAATCGGTTGTGGGCGGAGTTTTGGGTTAAGTAGCTTGTCTAAAATCGTTCTTTTTAGAATACAAAAGCGACAGGCAAATAGGTTATCGCAAATATCCCCTTCGCCTTTATTCCACTCCGCAAACCGTTGTGTGATTTAAAGTGGAAACATAACCTTAAGAAACAAAATCTTGGATAGTTGAATTATTACCTTACGGTCATTGTTTTTTCTTCACCAGATTTTGTAGTAATGTTTCCTGATCCTGTGCGAACATTATTGTTCCAAGTGCCAGAGTATTTTTCTCCATCAGCCCAAGTAAATACTCCTAAGCCATGCATTTTACCGTTCATGAAATCTCCTTCAAACTTATCGCCATTCGCCCAAATAAAAGTACCTTTCCCTGTGCGACTATTATTCGTGAAGTTTCCCATGTAAGCATCGCCATTGGCAAGGGTTAATTTACCTAAGCCCTCTTTTTTATCATTTTGGAAAGTGCCATCATATACATTTCCACTGCTATAAAAATATTTTCCGGTTCCGGATTTTACACCGTTTACCAGCTCTCCTTCATAGCGATCACCGCTGGCATAGTAAATTGTACCCGTGCCCGAAATACTGTCATTCGTAAATTCTCCAACATAGCGGTTTCCGTTGGTGTAAAGGTATGTTCCCCACCCGTCTATATGATCATTTGCAAACTGTCCGATAAATTTATCACCGTTGGCAAACTCATAAGTTCCTTTGCCGTTACGTTTGTCGTTTACCCAATCTCCATAGTAAGAAGAGCCATCTTTAAAGCCAGCACGTCCTAAGCCGTTGCGTTTATCGTTTTTCCAATCACCGCTATACATAGAGCCATCGTTAAGCAAAGCCTGACCGTATCCGTGCATTTTGCCGTCTTTGTAAGTGCCATCATAAGTTCCATTGGTGATAATAATTTCTCCTGCCTGTGAGAATGCACTTACCGAGATAAGAAGACAGACAGGAATAAGAATGAAATAATACTTTTTCATAAGCTAATTTTTTGCACTTGTCCCAAAGGGATACAGTTATCCTGAGGGGCATACATGTTTTAATACGTTTTTTGAAGACAAATGTTTCGGCAGAAGCCGAAACCAGAGAAGCACATTTATAAAAGCTGCAATTGCATTTCTTTCAGTACAAAACTTTTGCGATGTAAAGGAGAATGTCCATGCGCAAGAATTGCTTTACGATGCTTTATGGTTCCGTATCCTTTGTTGTTGAACCAATCGTATATTGGAAAGTTTGTATGCTCTCGCTCCATAAAATCATCGCGATAAGTCTTTGCAAGAATAGAGGCGGCAGCAATATTCATGTATGTTCCATCCCCCTTTATTATTGTTTTATGCGGTATGTTTTTGTAAGGTTTGAAACGGTTTCCGTCAACCACGATAAATTCAAAATTTGTACTCAAGCTGTTTAATGCATGATGCATGGCAAGTAGTGAAGCATTAAGAATGTTTATTTCATCAATCTTAATATTGTCAATACTTGCTACTGCAAAATCAAGAGCTTCCCTTTCAATGATTATTCGCAGTTCGCCTCTCTGTTTACGTGAAAGCTTCTTTGAATCATTCAGCACAGCGTTCTTAAAATCTTTTGGAAGTATTACAGCTGCCGCTAATACCGGACCCGCAAGACAACCGCGCCCTGCTTCATCGCAACCCGCCTCGATTAATTTTTCCTGGTAAAATGGTAAGAGCATTTTCTAATCTGAGATTTCGAAGATAGAAAAGCATTTAAAACTTTACTTCTGCATCCAAATCCCATCCACCCTTTAGTTGATAGGTGTCTTTGTAGATAAACATTTTTTCAGGCTGTAGTTTCTTTTTGAAATCACCCGTATCCCATTTGCCGTTTCGGTTTCTGTCATCAATTACCAGAAACCTATAGGCACCGGCCAAAATATTTTCCACACTTACTTTCCGTTCACCGTTTCCCGTAAACAGAAACTCTTTCATGATGTCATTATTCGTATTCAATAATCTTACTATATAATAATTTTCAGGGTGCTCTGTTTTAAGCGTAATACGAAGATTGCCATAGGCACTTTTCTCATTGGTACGAAACTTATATATTATCTTTTTATTCCATGTTCCGAGAACATCCTGAAACGTGGAATCGGGCATCTCGAGTGTGTAAATAGAATTCTCTGCTTTCTCAAAATCTATAGAGATGAACTGTTTTGTCTTTTCGTCTAATGTAAATTTAATCTCAATTGATTTTTCTGAAGAATCACGGCTGATTCGAAGCTGTTTATTTTCGTTTATTCTGATGACAGGGCGGGTGAAATATATTTTAAGCGACTTATACAGGTCTTGCACAATCAATGCATCTTTATTTCCTATATTTTCTTTGCCCGTATTTGCCTGATTTACAATGGTTAATGAATTTTTATTATCAGAAAGCAATGAATCTTTTTCAATATATTTCAATTCCAACCTCACAGTATCTAAAAGTGTATCATTAGCCACGAGATACAAATCAGCTTTATTTGTATAATATTTTGAATACCAGTAGTTTATGGTATCGTTAGTATCATAAAAACGTGCAAAATCACTTTCTGAAAAGAGTTCTCCGTTCAGCCTAAACTCATTAATGGGTTTGGAGTAGTAAATTTGCAGGAAACCCGGTTCAATTGAGCGAACATCATCCAAAACTAGATTACCCTTATTTTCATCAAATAAATATAAGGTTACGTTATCGAGAAGAGTGTCATTAAGGTTTAAAGTTGAATCAGAAAATGCGATTTGCTCATTTGGCAGATCGTATAAGTAGTTGTAATTCTGATCTTTAATCGCATAAATATGATATCTACCGGATTTAACATTATTGATTTCAAAGCGCCCTGATTTATCGGTTTTTGCAAAATAAAAGGGCTTTGAACGGAGAATTCCGGTCATTGAATCGGTCGGAT
>JBKJJB010000372.1:0-3129 GCA_046598235.1 Chitinophagales bacterium | reverse complement strand
TGATTCGCGGTGGCGATTTGAATAATGCAATTATTGTAGTTGACAAACCGGTTACTGAAGAAGAAAGAGTAAAGCTTGCAGCACTCTTCAACAAGCCCGATATTAAAGTAGTAGAAGAAGGAATCTTGAATAATGTTGAGTTACATCATCACAACGAACCTGCGCGCCATAAGCTTTTGGATGTAATTGGTGATTTAGGATTGATAGGAACTCCGATAAATGCTAACATTATTGCTACCAAACCTGGGCATAAGCATAATGTAGAATTTGCAAAAATTCTAAAGCAGCATATTAAGCAGGAGCGAATGAAAGACCCTGCACCACCTTACGATCCAAATGTTCCGCCTGTTTATGATTCTACCGGCATAGAAAAAATTCTTCCTCATCGCTATCCATTTCTGCTGATTGATAAAATTATTTCTCTTTCCGATAGCGAAGTAGTGGGTGTAAAGAATGTAACCATGAACGAAGAATTTTTTCGTGGTCACTTTCCCGGTAATCCCATTATGCCCGGTGTGTTGCAATTAGAAGCAATGGCGCAAACAGGAGGAATTTTGGTTCTTCACAAACTTCCTGACCCGCAGAATTACGATACTTACTTTATTAAAATTGATAAAGTAAAATTCAAAGCCAAAGTAGTACCCGGTGACACTATTCTGTTTAAAATGGAATTGCTTTCACCCATGCGCAGAGGAATTATTGAAATGAAAGGAAGCGCCTACGTTGGAAATAAATTAGTAAGCGAGGCAGAAATGATGGCTAAAATTCAAAGGAAAGACGGAAAGTAATGAACCAACCTTTTTCCTACATACATCCTCAAGCCGAAGTTGCCGATAATGTTGTTGTAGAACCTTTTGTTACTATCTCGAAAGATGTAGTAGTAGGTGAAGGCACCTGGATTGGTCCGCATGTAACCATTATGGAAGGTGCGCGCATTGGGAAAAACTGCAAAATATTTCCAGGAGCAGTTATCTCTGCTACTCCGCAGGATTTAAAATACAAAGGTGAAAAGTCTACTGTTGTTATTGGCGATAACGTTACTATCCGCGAGTATGTAACTATCAATAAAGGCACAGAGGTTTCTATGAAAACGATAATCGGTGATAACTCATTGCTGATGGCTTATGTTCACATTGCTCACGATTGTATTATCGGTAATAATTGTGTGTTGGCAAACAACGCCAATCTTGCCGGACACGTAGAAGTAGGTGACTACACCATCCTTGGTGGCTCTACCAATTTTCAGCAGTTTGTAAAAATAGGCAGACATGTAATTGTTTCGGGCGGATGTTTAGTAAATAAAGATATTCCTCCGTTTGTTCGCGCGGCACGTCATCCTACTACTTATGCAGGCGTAAATTCAATTGGCTTAAGAAGAAGAGGCTACACCACCGAACAGATAAACGAAATTTTGGATGTTTACCGTATTCTTTACATACGCGGCTATAACACCAGCACTGCATTAAAATATATTGATGCCGATATTGAATCAAGTGCAGATAAAGACGAAATCGTAAACTTTATTCGCGAAAGTGTTCGCGGAATAATGAAGGGCTTTAAAAGCTCGAGTGACGAGTAGAAAAACCGCTTCTGTTTTTCTTCTATTTTTTTCAATCTTTACATTGTGAGTTCCCAAGCGGAAGACCTTGGTTGGATAGAAAATAAGCTATGACAAAACAGAAAATGAAACTGGCGGTAATTGCACTAGTAGTGGCTTTTGTTGGAATGAATGGGTGTAAGAGGTGTTATAAATGTGCAGGTTTATGGAGTTGGAATACATGTTATAAGGGAACAGATACCCTGCGGTTTCAATTTTTTTCAAAGAATGATCGACTTGATACGCTGATGTATTACAACACACTAGGGTACACTTGCGACAGTGGCTATCAATTTTGGCATTGGAGTGAGCAAGAGTATTGTATTCGCGAGAAAGAGTTGAAAAAGCGATTAGAATTATCAGGAGATACCTGTTACGAAAAAAATTAGGATTTTTTCCCACGGAGTCTCCGAAAGGACTCAGCGAAAGTGAAGGACTAAACTAATAGCGCTGAGTTGCAAGGCGGAGATTCTGATAAAGTGAATTGTGCTTTGGGTAAAACGGTTTATCTTTGAGTTAAATTCCGAATCATGAACAATTTTCTTGAATACATTTCAATTAACCCCGAAATAAGGTTTGGCAAGCCATGTATAAAAAATACGCGCATAGCGGTAGTAGATATACTTCAATGGCTGGCATCGGGAATGAGTACGCAAGAAATACTGGAGGATTTCCCTTCTCTTAAAGAAGAACATATCCGCGCTGCCTTATCGTATGCGGCTCACCGCGAAATGCACACCAAACTGATAGCTGCATAGTTATGCGCCTGCTGATAGATGCCAACTTATCGTGGCGCTTGGTTGGTTTGTTGCAAAATAATTTTTCTCTGGTTACACATGTAATAAATACAGGTTTGGCAGAATCATCTCCCGATACTGTTATATGGAATTATGCCCAACAAAATAATTACAGCATAGTTACAAACGATGATGATTTTTATATGCTTGCCTTAGGCAAGGGGTTTCCGCCTAAAATTATTTTGCTAAAAACCGGAAACCAAAGCACAAAATTTATTGCCGAAATTTTATTGAAGCATAAGTCGGGAATAGAAGACTTTATTGCGAATAAAGAATATGGAGTGTTGGAAATATTCTGATGGAGTTGCAGCAGAGTTTTTCGAAGCTCAAAGCCGGAACTAAAACATGAATAATGGCAGAAAATAAGCTATGACAAAACAGAAAATGAAGCTGGCGATAATTGCACTAGCAGTAGCTTTTGTTGGAATGAATGGGTGTAAGAAGTGTTATGAATGCACACAACCTCATCAAATTTATTTCTGCCATTTGGGAGGTGATTCAGTAGGGTTCAGTGCATATGGGATGCATCAAATAAACGATAGTTTAAATTATTACCAAAGCAGGGGATATAACTGCATAATTTTTTTAGACGGAGAGGTTGATCTTGAATCGTTGTGTGGTGGAAACGAGTATAACGACTATTTAACAGACCCAAATTGGACTTGCTCGAGGAAATAAAATGGTAAGTCGCTACAGGGTCTCCGCGCTTTGGCGGGATCAAGACGAAAACTAAAC
>JBKJJB010000209.1:0-6799 GCA_046598235.1 Chitinophagales bacterium | reverse complement strand
CTTATAATTAATAGGTTAATACTTATATAGTCTAAGCTTAAACTGTTATTATTTGGGTTTAAACTTATGTAATAACAGTTAGAACTTTTATAAATAAAGTTATAGCCATAAATATTCTACTGCTCCATTATTAGCTATTAAAAGCATAGGGGGTTTGCATCTAATTGTAAGAAAGAAGGGTATTGCTTTTCTTTTATCAGTTTATTATACCCCGACTTTGCAGATTGCCTTATTGGTGGATGTCCTCACCCACCGATGCTTTGTTTCGGTAGGTGCGGACACCATAACTGTTCGGAAGATCACAAAAAATGAGATTGTCATGCTGACGAAGGAAGCATCTTGTATTACGTTCAGAGGAGAATACAAGATCCTTCACTTCGCAAAGCCTCCGTTCAGGATGACAAAACCCATCTTCCGAACACCTATGGTGCGGACACCTACCGATAAACCAAATAAAAAAGCCGCTCCCCCATCTGGAAGCGGCTTCAATTTTTTAGCGAAGTAGATTTATTTGGTAATTACCCAAACTCCGCCATCGGCAGCACAGTCAGCTTTGGCTTCTTTGTATCCATCGGCACCCAACGGCCCCAAAGTACCGCTTTGGCAAACAGCACCTCCGTTACCCTGGCCCCCCGGATACTGGCAGTAGCCGCATTTGTTGCAGGAAGTAGCAGAAGCCATTAAACCAACCGCCACAAAGGCAAAAAGTATCTTTTTCATAGTTAAATATTTTTTGTTATTAAATAGAATGCAATAATAGAGATTCTTTATAAAGCTGAAAATTTGATAAAAAAAATGGCTTGCTCATTTGAGCAAGCCATTTTTGTAGTAAGCTGAATCAGCAGATTATTTCCAGTCTCCGCCACCTGATTCGCAAGAAGCTTTTGCTGATGCCTTAGCTCCAGGAAAAGATTCGGAAAGACCGGTTATTTCTGTAACCCCCTCACCGTCATAAACTCCTCCTTCACATTGATTTTTTGCACAAGAACTTGTGGACAGGCTGATGAAAACACCAGCTACTAACATAAGTAATACCTTTTTCATAAAAATTGGGTTTTGGTTAATAATGAGACAAGTGTAGGAACATATTTTATAAAAACAAAATTTTCGCAGAACAAAGTTTCTTCAAATATTAAGAGTCGGAAAAGATAATGGACACCTGATATTCGGGGGCAGTGCTAACTTTAGGCTACAGCCTTCTTCTTCATAAACTGCATGTCATACAGCTTTTTGTAGAAGCCGTTTTTTTCGAGCAGTTCATCGTGGGTGCCAAATTCTTTTAGCTCGCTTTTGTCAAGCACCATTATTTTATGCGCGTTGCGAATGGTAGAAAGGCGATGAGCTATAACGATAGAAGTTCTTCCTTTTACAAGCGTTTCAATGGCATGTTGAATCAGTTCTTCGCTTTCGGTATCAATAGAGGATGTGGCTTCGTCTAAAATGAGGATACGCGGATTGTAAACCAATGCACGAACAAAGGAAATAAGTTGTCGCTGCCCCATAGAAAGCGTAGCCCCCCGCTCCATTACTAAGTAGTTGTATCCACCGGGAAGTCTGGAAATAAATTCATGAGCACCTACCAGCTTTGCCGCGCGTATTACTTCCTCCTCAGTAATAGTTTCGTTGCGAAGAGTGATGTTGTCGTAAACACTTCCCGCAAAAAGGAAAACATCCTGAAGCACAATGCTCATTTTAGAGCGTAGTGCCGATAGCTCGTAGTCCTTAATATCGGTGTCGTCAATTTTAATAGAGCCGCGCTGAATATCGTAGAACCTGCCAAGCAAACTGATGGTAGAAGTTTTGCCCGAACCGGTAGCACCAACTATGGCAAGTGTTTCACCGGCCTGCACTTCGAACGAAACATCTTTGAGTACAGAGTCATCACCGTTGTAAGCAAACCAAACATTTTGAAAAGAAATTTTCCCGTTGATGGAAGATGGGGCATGTGTTCCGGTGTTAGGAATGGCTTCGTCTTTATCAATCAGTTTAAAAACGCGTTCAGCCGCCACAATTCCGCGCTGTATCACATTTACTTTATCAGCAATAAATCGCAAAGGCCGAAACAACATATTGATATAAAGAATGAAGGCCGAAATCACCCCCACGTTATCAATCTGATGCCCGATAATAAGCCTTGAAGCATACCATACCATTACACCAATAGCTACGGCTAAACAAATTTCCACGGCAGGAAAGAAGAGCGAGTAATACCATATACCGCGAATGTTGGCTTCTTTCAGCGAATTATTAATAGCCATAAACTTTTGCTTCTCTTTTTCCTCCACTCCAAAAATCTGGATGATTCGCATACCTGTAATATGCTCTTGTAGAAATGCATTGAGCCGCGCTATTTGAGTTCGCTCTTCCTGAAAAGATTTTTTTACACCTTCTTGAAACCAACGGGTAATGTAGAGAAGAAAAGGAAGGGCCGATAAGCTGACAAGGGTTAACGGCACACTCATAAAAAGCATGAATGCAATAACAAGGATAATGGTGAGAATATCTGCCACTATAGTAATAAGCCCCTCGCTAAAGGTATCGTTAATGGCTTCAATATCGGTAATTGTGCGGGTAGTGGAAGTGCCTATGGGAGTATTATCGAAATATTTAAGCCGTTGATGCAGGATATGATTGAATACCCGAATGCGCATATCTTTAATAATGCTTTGACCAAGCCAGGCAGTAATGTAATTGAAAAAATAGCGCAGCACACTTTCCACTACCAGTATCACTACCATCCAAAGGCACATTACCTTCAGTGAACTGAAATTGAAATGAACGATGTAATTATCAATGGTGTGTTTTACAATCCACGGTCGAAGCGGGCCCAGGATGGCAAGGATGAGCGAAAGAAAAATGGAGAAATAAAAAATTTTGAGATACGGGTCAGCCAGATGGATGATTCTTTTTAGCAGGCTGTAGTCAAGAAAGGGCTTTTTATGTTCGGACATTGAAGGGGCGAAAGTAATTGAACAAATTGAACAGATGAAGTAATTGCGGGATATGCAATTTTCTATTGCCTAAAATGCTTTACCAACCTTTAATATTTGAAAAATAATTGAACGATTTTTTTGCAATGAATAAATATGTTTCTACAATTGCTGTTATTATTAATCAAAACCAAAAATGAATGAAAAAATTATTCCTACTTACTGCAACAATATTTACCCTTGCAGCATTTCAATCGTGTTCTAAATGCGGACACTGTGTTTACACAACTACGTACCCAAGCATTATCGGAAGCGGAACAACTACCGATACGGATCATGGTTCTACTTATTGCGGTAACGGAGCTAACGAAAGCGGCTCGTATTTGAAACAGGCTGAAACGAATTGCGAAAGATGGGCAGCAGAGCAACCTGAGCGTACTGATTATACTTATGCCTCTTCTTGGGAAGCTGACAAATAGTCAACTTAAAATCAATAAAAAAGCCGAAGAAATTTTTTCGGCTTTTTTTATTTGCCTCTATCAAACAATTCCGGGATACTTTATCTTCGAAAGAAACAAACCCTGGGGAGGAGCGAGATAATGAATACGGAAATCTTTTTTGTTGGTGACGTTGTCTTTAAACTCTTCTAAATCAATCTTGCCTTTGCCCACCATTAAAGTTGTTCCGACAATCTTGCGAACCATGCCGCGTAGAAAGCGATTAGATGTAATTGTAAACCGGAATACTTCACCACTTTTCACTTCATGAGGTGCGGTAAGCGGGGAACTCACATCTGTTACATCAAAAGGTTTCAGAATCAAATGCTGAGATGGAAGCACATCCCACTTGGCTTCTTTAATGTAACAGATGTTGGTTTTAAAATCTTCGCTCTGTAAACAAAGCGAAGTAAAGTCTTCAATCGTTTTCAAAAATTCTGTAGCAGCTAAAACTTTTCCCCAATCAACATGATAAAATCCCTGATAGTAGGCATAGCGCTGTATAAAAGGAGATTTATTGAAATAAACATAATATTCGTAGGTTCTTTCAGTGGCGTGAAAGCGGGTGTGCGCCTTATCTTCTACCCGAAATATTTCGAACACAGAAATATCATACGGCAAAACACAATTCAGTCGAAAAAGAAAATCTTTCAAATCCGCAATTTCATTCTCTACATCAAAGTGCATGTAAAAATCTTTTGCGTGAACGCCCGCATCGGTTCTGCCGCAGCCGGTTGATCTTATGGGTTGCTGTAGAAGTTTGTGTAATGCTTTATTGATGGTTTCCTGCACCGAAGGTGCGTTGCTCTGAAATTGCCAGCCGCTGTAATTTGTGCCATCGTAGGAGAGATGGATAAAATACCGCGGCATCATTGTATCCCGTTGAAGATTACGTTCGCGGTAGGAGAAATGCGCTTCATTTCAATCTTTGAAATCCGCATTTTTAAAAATGCAATTACCTCTTCACGCGATTGAAACTGATTGTTTAAATCAACATACTTTGAAGCGAGGTAGTTATAGTTTTTAGTAACCAGCAAAAACCAGATGATGAAAAAATCAATGCCTTCAAAAATCACAGCATTGTTTTGCTTATACTTTTCTATGTTCCTCTGAAACTCACCGGGCATATCTGTCCAGTGCATATTGGGGCGAAGGTGATGGCCGATATGATAACCATCATTAAAACAGGTTTTGTTGTAAGTGCAGTTGATACAGGTAATGCTGTTGCGATAATTATTTTCAGGAGAACCGGCATCAATAAAAGCGTGTTGCGCCCAGTTGCCTGCCATCATTCCGAAACGGGCGATAAGAAAAGGCAATAAAAAGACCATTAAAGTCGCTTGCCAATTAAACTGCGAAAGCACAATGCACATCGCAAAAAATCCAATTTCACCGAACATAATTTTGCGAATAAACTTCCAACGATTTTTGCGTTTGAAATAAAATCCCAAATCTGCCATTCCAAAAAAGAAAAACAGGAAAAAATATTTCATAAAATCAATAAAACTATCGCGCTGATAATTCATGGTGCAGCTTAAATCATCAATCAGATTATTCTCTGAATGGTGCATCATTACGTGATGACCAAAATAGGTTTCGGGAGTTTCGCCATAAAACGGACCCAACACCCACGGGATAATATTGTTCATCCAATCATATTCCTGTTTAAAGAGTTTCCGGTGCGAAGTATTGTGCAACATCAATATAAACGGACCCAAGCCGGTAGCGATATTCAATAACAGAAACGGAACTGCAATCCACCAACTGAAATAGAAAAATTGTATTACTGAAATTGGAATAACTATAAGCAATATTCGAAGGGATAGTTTTATAAAAGGCAAATCGCGCTCATCACGAATTAATTTCAAGAAAAATCTCTCGAAAGCGTTATAGTCACTTCGCTCAATAAAAACAGGGTCAGCTATTTTCAATTCCATCATTTACACTCTTTCATAAATTACCGCTAAGCCCTGACCAACGCCAATACACATAGTAGCAAGGCCGTATCTTATTTTTCTTTTTTTCATTTCATGCATTAAGGTGGTTGTAATTCTTGCTCCCGAACATCCCAGCGGATGACCAATAGCTATTGCTCCTCCATTTACATTTACAATATCGGGATTCAAACCGAGGTCGCGAATGCAGGCAAGTGATTGCGAGGCGAATGCTTCATTCAACTCTACCAAACCTAAATCTGAAACTTTCAGCCCTGCACGTTTCAGTGCTTTTTGAGTTGCAAGCACCGGACCTACACCCATGTAAGCTGGCTCAACTCCGGCTGCACCAACAGAAACGATTCTTGCGAGTGGCTTCAGATTAAATTGTTTTACTACGCTTTCACTAACTACTACTGTTGCCGCAGCACCATCATTGATGCCCGATGAATTGGCGGCTGTTACTGTTCCATCTTTTATAAAAGCAGATTTTAGTTTAGATAATTCTTCAACTGATGACAAACGTGGTTGTTCATCTTTTGCAAACGAAATTTTTTCACCTTTCCCTTTATCAATTTCAACAGAAACAACTTCATCATCAAACTTTTTGGCAACGTATGCCTTGTTATATTTTACTTGACTGAGGTGCGCAAAAGCATCCTGCTCTTCGCGGCTGATATTCCACTTCTTCGCCACATTCTCAGCAGTTTCTCCCATGCTATAAATAGTTTCTTTCGGAAATGCTCTATTGGTGAACCGCCAGCCAATAGTAGTATCAAACATTTGCTGAGTTCTATCAAAACCTGAAGCAGCTTTGGAAAGAACATACGGTGCACGGCTCATACTTTCTACTCCTCCGGCTATATAAACTTCTCCGTCACCTAATTTTATTGCACGACTTGCATCAACAATTGCCTGTAAGCCCGAAGCGCACAAACGATTTACGGTTACTCCGCTAACTTCAATTGGTAAACCGGCAAGTAGAAGTGCCATACGCGCAACGTTGCGATTATCCTCACCGCTTTGATTAGCAGCACCAAGAATTACTTCTTCAATTTGTTTTAAATCTAACCAGGCAGCATTTCTTTCTACCAGTTTTTTAATGGCAAAAGCCGCTAAATCATCCGGACGAACAGAACTAAGCGAGCCGTTAAATTTTCCTATCGGTGTACGAAGCGCATCTACAATGTATGCTTCCATAATTTTAAAAAAATTAGGTTTGTGCGCAAATTTAGTTTTTCAAAACTCATCCCTATGATTCAAAGAATTCAAACTTTATTCCTTTTTCTTTCTGCTGTTGCGCTCGGGTTATTTTTATGGATGCCGCTTATTGGAGTAGAAGCAAAAGCTTTCACTGATTCTATAGCGGGTTGGCAGATAGGTCATACGCTTCCCGTAGTTGAAGTTCCTTATATTATCTTTTTCAATGCAATTTTTA
>JBKJJB010000073.1:0-7020 GCA_046598235.1 Chitinophagales bacterium | reverse complement strand
TCTCAGTTTGGTGTTGGTTTGGCTCGTATGGCAAGAACCATCCGCGAGCGTATGAACGTGCGTGATAATGAGGTGTTCACTCCTGTTGATTTGATTAACGCAAGAACTCTTTCTTCTGTTATCAATTCATTCTTCGGAACATCACAGCTTTCTCAGTTCCTTGATCAAACGAATCCTCTTGCAGAAATAACTAACAAGCGCAGAGTATCTGCCTTGGGACCCGGTGGTCTTTCAAGAGAGCGTGCGGGGTTTGAGGTTCGTGACGTTCACTATTCTCACTACGGTCGTCTTTGCACCATTGAAACACCGGAAGGTCCGAATATCGGTTTGATTTCAACTCTTTGCGTTCACGCTAAAGTGAACCGCATGGGCTTTATCGAAACTCCTTACAGAAAAGTAGAGAACGGCAAAGTAAACCTGAAAGGTAAAGTTGATTTTCTTTCTGCAGAAGAAGAAGATTTAGTGAAGATTGCACAGAGCAATATCGAAATGGACGCGAAAGGACATTTCACTACCGATAAAATCAAATCACGTTTTCAAGGCGACTTCCCTATTCTGGAACCTAATGAGGTTCAGTATATGGACGTTGCTCCGAATCAGATTGTTGGAGTTTCCGCATCGCTCATTCCTTTCCTGGAGCATGATGATGCGAACCGTGCCCTGATGGGTTCAAACATGCAGCGTCAGGCAGTTCCATTGTTGAAACCACAAGCACCTATTGTAGGAACTGGATTGGAAGCAAAGGTTGCTGTTGATTCGCGTAATCTTATCAATGCAGCAAAAGATGGTGTGGTAGAGTATGTAGATGCTAACCAAATTATTGTAAAATACGACAGAACAGAAGAAGAGAAATTAGTTTCTTTCAGAGATGATAAAGTAACTTATAATCTTCCTAAGTTTTTGAAAACCAACCAAAGCACTTGTATTAACCTGAAACCTATCATCAAGAAAGGTCAGCGTATTACAAAAGGTCAGATTCTTTGCGAAGGATTTGCTACTCAAACAGGTGAATTGGCTCTTGGTGCGAACTTGAAAGTGGCATTCATGCCATGGAAAGGTTACAACTTCGAGGATGCGATTGTTATTTCTGAAAGAGTAGTGCGCGATGATATTTTCACTTCTATTCACGTAGAAGAATTTGAAATGGAAGTGCGCGATACAAAATTGGGTGAAGAAGAATTGACACCGGATATACCGAATGTATCAGAAGAAGCTACTAAGGACTTAGATGAGAACGGAATTATTCGTATTGGAGCGCGTGTAAAAGAGGGAGATATTCTTATTGGTAAAATTACTCCTAAGGGAGAAACTGACCCTACTCCTGAAGAGAAACTTCTCCGCGCCATTTTCGGTGATAAAGCAGGTGATGTGAAGGATGCTTCTATGAAAGTGCCACCAAGTGTAGAAGGAACAGTTATCAGTAAAAAGCTTTTCGCTCGTGCTAAGAAGGATAAAACTTCGAAGGTGAAAGAGAAAAGTGCTCTTGAGAAGTTGGATAAAGATCACGACAAAAAAATGTCGGAGCTTAAAAATACTTTGATTGATAAGTTGATGAGTATTTTGAGTGGAAAGGTTACTACCGGTATCAGCACTATCTACAAAGAAGAACTTATCAGCAAGGGAACTAAGTTTACTGCGAAGGGATTGATTGATCTTGAGTACAACGTGGTGGATGGCAACAACTGGACGAAAGACGAAGACACTAACAAGTTAGTGAAAATGATGTTGCACAACTACAATATGCGTGCAAATGAGGAGACAGGAAAATACAAGCGTGAGAAATTCAACATTTCTATCGGTGATGAATTACCATCGGGCGTATTGAAATTGGCTAAAGTTTACATCGCTAAAAAGCGTAAGCTGAAAGTAGGAGATAAAATGGCGGGTCGTCACGGTAATAAGGGTATTGTTGCACGTATCGTTCGTCAGGAAGATATGCCATTCCTTGAAGATGGAACTCCTGTTGATATAGTTCTTAACCCGCTAGGTGTACCTTCGCGTATGAACCTCGGTCAGATTTACGAAACTGTTCTTGCATGGGCAGGTCAGAAACTCGGTGTTAAGTTCGCCACTCCTATTTTCGATGGTGCTTCGCTCGCAGAAATTGACAGCTATATTAATAAGGCAGGTTTACCTGAGTTCGGTTCTACTTACTTGTATGATGGTGAAACAGGTGAAAAATTCCACCAGCCGACTACTGTAGGTATTATCTACATGATTAAGCTAATACACATGGTAGACGATAAGATGCACGCGCGTTCTATCGGACCTTACTCACTTATTACTCAACAGCCGTTGGGTGGTAAAGCACAGTTCGGAGGTCAGCGTTTTGGAGAAATGGAAGTTTGGGCATTGGAAGCTTACGGTGCTGCCAACATTCTTCAGGAATTGCTTACCGTTAAATCCGATGATATTATTGGTCGTGCAAAGACTTATGAAGCAATCGTTAAAGGTGATAACTTACCTGAAGCAGGAACTCCAGAATCATTCAACGTGTTAATGCACGAATTGAGAGGTTTAGCACTGGACTTAAAGTTTGAGTAATAAAACTCAACTGAATAAACAAAAAGGCACTTCGTTTGAAGTGCCTTTTTTATTTTATTCTTATCTAAGTTTTACGTGAATTAGATGTCTCGATTCACATCAAACCCTTCGAGATAATCAGCTACTCTACGCACAAATGAACCACCTAACGCACCATCAATAATGCGGTGATCATAGCTATGAGATAAGAACATCATGTGGCGAATACCAATTGTATCACCGGCAGGTGTTTCAATCACTACCGGTTTTTTCTTAATAGCCCCGGTTGCAAGAATTGCTACTTGTGGTTGAAGAATTACTGGAGTACCCATTACGTTTCCGAAAGTTCCAACGTTAGAAATTGTGTAAGTTCCTCCTTCGATTTCATCAGGTTTCAGTTTACCTTCACGGGCACGGTTAGCTAGGTCATTTACTTTTTTTGCAAGACCAACTATGTTCAACAGGTCAGCATTTCTAATAACAGGGACAATTAAATTTCCGGAAGGAAGTGCTGCTGCCATTCCTATATTGAAATCTTTGCGAAGAATAATGTTAGTTCCATCCAAAGACGAGTTAACCAGAGGAAAATCACGAAGAGCTTTACAAACTGCTTCAATGAAGATTGGTGTGAAAGTCAGATTCTCATTATACAAATCCTGAAACTTCTTCTTCATCTTATTGCGCCATGTAACTAAGTTGGTTACATCTGCCTCAACAAAACTGGTAACATGGGCAGAAGTATGCTTGCTTTTTACCATGTTATCGGCAATCAAACGTCTCATTCTATCCATCTCGATTATCTCGACATTACCACTGTAAGATTTGGTTGAAACAACATCTGCAATTTCTGATTTCTGATTTCTGATTTCTGATTCAACTACGGCTGTGGGTTGTACGTTGCCTGTTGGTCTATCTTGAACATAAGCCAAAATATCTTTCTTCGTTACTCTTCCCTCAGCACCGGTGCCTGCAAGCGATTCTAATTCTGACATGGATATTCCTTCTTGCCTTGCAATGTTCATTACCAAGGGAGAATAAAATCTGTCGGCAGATGGCGAGTGGTGAGCGGTGAGTGGCGAATGAACAGCCGTTGGAACTTTGTTACTTGTTAATGGCTGTTTAGTGCTACTATTTAGTGCCACTATTTTCTGTTGCTTGGTGTTACCCGCTCCTTCTGTTTCAAAAACTGCAATCGCTTTACCCACTGCAACTACATCACCTTCGTTATAAAGTAACTTTTGAATAACTCCGGCAACAGGTGAAGGAACTTCTGAATCTACCTTATCAGTGGCAATTTCAAGAACGTTCTCGTCTACCTTTACTGCATCGCCTTCCTGCTTCAACCATTTAAGAATGGTTGCCTCGGTGATACTCTCACCCATCTTAGGCATTATCAGTTCGTATTGAGCCATCAAGGTTTTGTTTGCGGGAGCTAAAATAAATTGATTGGGGAGAAATTAGAGTGTGCGCTATTTAAACCTGCTATTTAAAAATTTCGTTTCTTCCAAACAGAAGGACTTCTTTTTGAATGAATGATAGTTGAAATGAGGAGTTTGTTATCTACAAAAATGTAATACACAGCAAAAGGAAACTTATGAATATTTGCTTTCCGTGTATTTCGGTTCAGTTTCTGAAAATGTAAGGGTTGCTGTTGAATATAGTTAATAGTGGTTTCAACTTCCGAAAGAAATTCATCGCCCAGTCCTTCTCTTTGTAAATTGTAATAATCTATAGCATCCTCTAAATCGTATTCTACCTCAGGGTGATATTCGACAGGATACTTCATTTCTTCTTTTTACGGTTCAGGTTTTTCTTTATCTCTTCCCACGATTTTGTTTCCACCTTTCCTTCAAGAAGTTCTTTTTCTCTGCGGGCGAGTAATTTTTTTTGCTCCGTTGTTAGAGAAAACTCTGTTTCCTTGGCAATGTCATCCCACAGCTCCTCTACTAAAATAATTTTTTCTTCCTTACTTAAATTTTTCAAATCATCACGTAGCATAGTTTTTCAATTTTATTTCTAAGGTAATTCTTTCATTTCACTTTTTCTTCAATAAATAAGCGCAATAAATTAAGTGCAGCATTTGAAAACACACGAATGTTTTCGGTACGCGAAGGAAAGAACTGAAACTTCTTCGCAATAATTTTTTCTTTCGAGCCAACTGCAATCCAAACAGTGCCAACCGGTTTATCAGGCGTTCCTCCCTCGGGTCCCGCTATACCGCTTACTGCAATACCATAAGTAGTTCCTGTTGCACGCAACAATCCTTCCAGCATTTCACGCACACATTCTTCACTCACTGCTCCTACCCTATTCAATGTTTCGCTTTTTACGCCCAAAATTTTTCCCTTCACATCATACGAATAGGAAACTACCGCACCTTCAAAATATTTTGAGCTACCCGGAGTAGAAGTAAACAAATGAGCAATGTATCCTCCGGTACAACTCTCTGCACAACTTACAGTAGCCTTTCTTTCTATCAGCATTTTACCGATAATACTTTCGAGTTTCTCCTCTCCTACTGTGTAAACATAATTCCCTAACACAGCTTTCATTTTTTCCTTCTGTGCTTCTACTTCTGCAATTAAAGAATCACCATCTCCAGAAGCAGTCAAGCGCAATCTCACTGTTCCCAAGTCGGGCAGATAAGCAAGTTTCATATTGGCAGGTAGCTGTTCTTCAAATTCTGTAAGCATGTTCGAGATAACTGATTCACCCGCACCGGCAGTCATAACAACTGCATGAATAATTTTAGGAAATGAAAATTTTTCTCTCAGGCGCGGAAGAACCTGCTTCTCCATCAGGTGTTTCATTTCGTGCGGTACACCCGGCATAGAAACAAATACTACACCATCACGCTCAAACCATGAACCTTGGGCGGTGCCGCGCAAATTCGGCAACATGATGCAGTCTTTAGGAATCATCGCCTGCGAGCGATTTATCTCTAATACTTTCGTTCCACGCTTTTCAAAAATCTGCTTCATCTTCTCCCACACTTCCTCATTCAGCACCAACTCAGTGTTGAAATATTCCACTAAAGTTTTCTTGGTGATGTCATCTTTAGTAGGACCAAGTCCTCCTGTCATTAAAATAATCTGTGAAGTAGTTTTGGCGCGGTTAAGGGCATCAGTAATTTGCGCAGCGTTATCCCCTACCGAAATTATTTCGTGCAACTTCACTCCCAACTCACTAAACTGTTGACCAATCCATGCACTGTTGGTGTCAACAATTTGACCAATCAAAATTTCATCGCCAATGGTAATTACAGTTGCTTTCATAAATGCTGTAAAAATATAATTATCCGCACATCGCGAACTTTTGCATAGCGTTAATGTTTATTTAAAGATTGAACCCGTTTATTTGGGTAAAATACTCTACTTTCACTGTATAAATTTTTTCTATGAAAAAACTCTTTACATTTTTTGTATTGTGTATTTCAGTTCTTAGCTCGAATTCACAAACTACTTTTCATGATTACACTGCAATAAGTTTGTCGGGCGATACTTTAAATATGTCGCAGTATTATGGCAAAAAAGTGATGGTAGTAAATGTGGCAGCACATTGCGGCTACACTCCTCAATTTGCTCCACTACAACAACTATACACAGACTACAAACAATACGGTTTTGAAATTATAGGTTTCCCGAGCGATGATTTTTTTCAAGCAGGAACCGATTCAGAGATTGTTCAAACGTGTCAGGATTATGGCATTACTTTCCCTTTAACAGAACAAGTTCATGTAAGTGCCTCTTCGTGGGGTAATAGTGTTCATCCAGTTTATCAGTGGCTGGAAAAATCAAGTCTCAACGGAGTTTCAAATGCTTCTGTAACATGGAACTTTCAGAAATTTTTAGTGGATGAAGCGGGACACTGGGTAGCTCATTACACTCAAAATACTCAGCCTAACGATGCAGCAATTATTAACTGGATTATGAGTCCTTCGGTTATAAGCAGCGTGCCTTCGGTAAATACCGATGACTTGTTTGATGTAAAATCTAACGTTGCAAATTCATGTATTGACTGCACACTTAAAAATGCAGAGCCGCAACACTACAGTATCAAAATCTATTCAAGCCAAGGACAATTAGTGCAAACTATTTTTGAAGGTTTCTCAGTTGCTCAAAATATCAGCTATCCTGTTTCTTCGCTTGCTTCAGGTGTATATTTCATCAACATTCAAACAAAGGGCGCGCAGAAAACTTTTAGGTATTCGGTAGTGAGATAGCAGCGAGTAGTAAATGGAGAATGGTAAGTAGGGAAAAACACATCGACATGTTTAGCGCAACATGCAAACTACATTATCTTGAGAGTTTTTAAAATTCCTTTTGTAAAATCTACATAGGTTTCTTGTTCATCAGGGTACACAAACATTTTCAACTCCATCATATCTTCAGGTAAAGTTGTTTCATAGGTATAACGTGTGTAAGCAACCTGAACATAATTTGTTGTGCTAGGAACAGTTCCTGAAATTAACAGCAACACAATAAAATTCGATTGATT
>JBKJJB010000427.1:0-4585 GCA_046598235.1 Chitinophagales bacterium | reverse complement strand
TATTGATACTCGTAGCCGTAAGCATTGGAGTTATTGTCGCGCGAACCGGTGACTATACTACTTATGCAAATTTTCCTGAGGCAAAAGAAAAGGGTAGGTCGGTAAATGTAGTTGGGTACTTGGTAAAAGATAAGGAGCTTATTTACGACCCCCAGAAAGACCCAAACTTCTTTTCTTTTATTATGACCGATAAAGAAGGCAACGAATGTAAAGTGATTTATAAAGGAGCAAAGCCGCAAGATTTTGAACGCAGCGAACAATTAGTAGTTAAAGGAAATATGAATGGCGAAGTGTTTAGCTGTTCAGAAATTTCTATGAAATGTCCTTCGAAGTATGTGAACGATGAAATTACTTTGAAAGAAACAAATGTTACTGTTAAAGCCGGTTCATAGAACCTTACAAAGAAAGAACTGCACTTAAAAATATAATCTCCCGAAATCTGTGTAATTCTGCGCCCGAATAATTTCAATCCATGTTAGATTTTTTTGCTTCCCGTTTCGGCTCCAGTGGTTTTTTGAATGAGAAATTGTGGCTCGGTCACCTTGGTCACTTTTTTATTGTCTTTAGTTTTGCCTCATCGCTGCTTGCATTTATCGCCTACTTTGCAGCAGAATTTTCCACAGAAGAATTGAGAATAAAAAGCTGGAAAAAAATAGCGCGTGGCGCTTTTATCTTTCACGGCTCAGCCATCTTCGGAATTTTTATTCTGCTTTTTATTATGATACTCAACCACATGTTTGAGTATCACTATGCCTGGAGACATTCTTCTACTGAACTTCCAATGGAATATATTATTTCAAGTTTTTGGGAAGGGCAGGAAGGTAGCTTTTTACTTTGGCAATTTTGGATAGTAGTGCTTGGCTTTGCGGGAATTGCTACCCTCAAAAATTACGAAAATCCTGTGATGGGAATAGTTTCCATTACTCAGGTTTTTCTTGGCTCAATGGTTTTGGGAGTTTATGTTCTTGGTCATAAAATAGGAAGCAATCCTTTTGTGCTGTTGCGCGATGAAATGGCTACTGCGCCTATCTTTCAGCGCCCGAATTATCTTGAGTTGATTCAAGACGGAAACGGCTTAAACCCGCTTCTTCAAAATTACTGGATGACGATTCATCCGCCTGTATTATTTCTCGGCTTTGCCTCTGTTACAATTCCGTTTGCATTTGCTATTTCAAGTTTGTTGCGCAAAGATTGGGATGATTGGGTAAAACCAGCTTTGCCCTGGACCTTGTTTTCAGTTGCCATTCTTGGCACAGGAATTTTAATGGGAGGTGCTTGGGCTTATGAATCATTGAGCTTTGGCGGTTTTTGGGCTTGGGATCCTGTTGAGAATATGAGTTTTGTTCCGTGGCTAATGATTGTTGCCGGCTTGCACATGTTACTTGTTTATCGTTACACCAAACATTCTCTCATCAGCACGTATGTCTTTTTTATACTTGCTTTCTGCTTTGTGCTTTACTCTACCTTTCTTACGCGCAGCGGCATACTTGGCGATACTTCTGTTCATGCGTTTACCGATTTAGGAATGACAGGGCAACTTTTGCTCTATATGTTTTTCTTTATAGTAGTTGCGTTTACTCTTCTTTTTATTAGGGTTATTAAAAAACAGATTCCTATAGTTGAGAAGGAAGAAGAATTTAAGAGCCGCGAGTTCTGGATGTTTATCGGCACATTGGTTTTGTTGCTTTCTGCCGTTCAAATGACTTTTACTACTTCCATTCCAGTTTGGAATATTCTTTTCGAAAATATTTTCAAGAAAGTAGGCATGGAGAAGTTAGCTCCTCCTGTAGATGTTATTTCTCATTACAACAGTATTCAGATTTTTCTTGGAATTATTGCAGGTATTCTTACAGGCTTGATTCAGTTTTTTGCTTACCGCATAGGTAGAATTCCGGCTTCTGCTAAATGGGGCGTTTATTCCTTTTTACTTTCTGTTGTTCTTGCTGTAATAGTCGCTTTGGTGATGCATATTAATTTTACGGAACAGCATCTTATTGATTTAACTTCGCTTTCGCCTTCTCTGTTTATTAAATTTCCTTTTCTCTCCTCGTATTTCATGTTTCTGGTTGCTGCATTGTATTCGGTTTTTGGCAACCTTACTTACTTAATTTTTGTTGTTAAAGGGAATTCGAAACTGCTTGGAGGCACCGTTTCACATTTCGGTTTTGGATTATTTTTATTGGGAGTTTTGATTTCGCAAGGCCAGAAAGAAGTGATTTCAATCAACAGGTCGGGTATAAATTTCGGAAAAGAATTTAAGGAGAACGAGAAGATGGAGAATGTGCTGTTATTAAAGGATTCTACTTTGATAATGGGCGACTACCAAATTACATACACTGGAACTAAAATTGAAAAGCCGAATAATTTCTACGAAGTAAAATATGTTCGTAAGGATTCAGCAAGCGGTACCATACAAGAAGAGTTCACTCTTTTGCCCAATGCGCAGTTAAATCCTAAAATGGGTTTAATTGCAAATCCCGATACAAAGCATTATTGGACAAAAGATGTTTTTACACACGTCTCTTCAGTGCCTGATAACTCGAACTTAAAAGACACACTTATTGCAGCCGATGTAGCTGTGGGCGATTCTTTTTTCACTAAAACATCTTTGATAATTGTTGAGTCGCTTAATCCCAACCCTGTATTGCCTGTTGATTTTGACAGAAATGGAAAACTGATGGTAGGAGTGAACCTGAAAGTAAATGATGAAAACAGTAAAAGTTATTCTGCGCAACCTGTGTTTGTCATTGACCTTGCAAATGGAAATTCAATTAGTTCTGTTCCAGCTGAAGTAAAGGAGCAGGGATTAAGCATAGATATAACAAAGATTGACCCGCAAAGCAAGAAGTTAGCTCTGTCGGTACACGAACACGAAAAGCCTACAGACTTTATTATTATGAAAGCCATCATATTTCCCTATATCAACTTAGTATGGCTAGGTGGTTTTATTACTTTTTTAGGTGCTTTAATAGGCATGATAAAGCGCTCACAGGAGAATAAATAGTAGACCTTAAATTTTCTTCACTCTCTTTTCTATCATAGTTTTAGGGATGTTGAAAACAACAAGCAATTTCTTGTTGTTTTCAAATATGTATATATCTTGAACTCATAAATCTAATTGGAATGGACCCAGTTATCGTTTTGACCGGTATTGCTGTAATATTATTAGCATACCAATTGTTTCTCGCTAAAGATCGCGATAAACTTGATGCTTACGGGCATGATGTTTATGCGAAGGAAAGAAGAGTATAGACAATTGAGTGCAGTATTACGTTTTTAGTTTACGGAAATTTTTCAAGAAAATTTCAGTGGAGAGAGTATTATGTTTTCCGTAAGGAGTAAGCCCTCTTAATCTATCTGTCTAGTATACTCCAATTTCGTCTCTTCCCTTTTTCTATTTTCGCGCTCTAATTATAATATATGGAGCAACTACAACCTTACCTTGAAAAAAATAAAGAAAGATTTCTGAATGAATTACTTGACTTACTGCGCATTCCTTCGGTAAGTGCTGATGTGAAATTTGCTGCTGATGTAAACCGAGCTGCTGAATTTGTAAAAGAACAATTGCTAAAAGCCGGAGTAGATAAAGCTGAAATATGTTCCACCAAAGGTTATCCAATTGTGTATGCCGAGAAGATGTTGGATGAAAAACTTCCCACTGTTTTGGTATATGGGCATTATGATGTGCAGCCCGCTGACCCTTACGAATTATGGAACTCTCCACCTTTTGAACCTGTGGTGAAAGATGGAAACATTTATGCGCGTGGTGCCTGTGATGATAAAGGACAGATGTATATGCACGTAAAAGCATTTGAAATGATGATGATGAATAATGTGCTTCCGTGTAACGTAAAGTTTATGATTGAAGGAGAGGAGGAAGTGGGTTCTGTGAATCTTGAAGAATTTGCAATAGCAAATAAAGTGAAGCTGAAAGCAGATGCAGTTCTTATTTCAGATACTTCAATGATTGCAGACGATGTTCCGTCTATTACTACCGGCTTGCGCGGATTAACTTATTTGGAGGTAGAGGTGACAGGTCCCAACCGCGATTTGCACTCAGGAGTTTATGGTGGTGCGGTAGCTAATCCAATCAACATTTTATGCGATATGATTTCTTCTCTTCACGATAAAGATAGACGGGTAAATATTCCCGGATTTTATGATGATGTAGAAGAAGTTTTGAAAGAAGAAAGAGATCAGATGGCGCAAGCACCTTTTAATTTGAAGGATTATAAAGCCCATCTCGACATTAATGAAGTATTGGGCGAGAAAGGATATTCAACGCTTGAGAGAGTTTCTATACGCCCCACCTTAGATGTAAACGGAATATGGGGTGGTTATATCGGGCAGGGAGCTAAGACAGTGCTTCCATCAAAAGCATTTGCAAAAATATCTATGCGGTTAGTACCAAATCAGAAGAGCGATAAAATAATGAAGTTGTTTGAAGAGCACTTTATAAAGATTGCTCCGTCTTGTGTAAAAGTAAAAGTAATGCCGCATCATGGTGGCGAAGCGGCTGTTACCCCTACCGATTCCATCGCTTATAAAGCAGCTTCGAAAGCAATGGAAAAAACCTTTGGCAAAA
>JBKJJB010000360.1:0-3319 GCA_046598235.1 Chitinophagales bacterium | reverse complement strand
GTTCCTATTTTAGTTTGCTCTTCCATTTTTACTCCTGTCTTTAAGTCTCCCCTTCGGGGAGATTTAGAGGGGCTGTTTTTCTGCTACTCTCAGTTTTGCGCTTCTTGATCTTGAGTTGTTTTTCTGTTCTTCTTTACTTGCTTCTATTGGCTTCTTCGTGATTACTTTAAATTTCTTTTCATAGTTCCCGAAAAAATCTTTCACCGGTTCATCTTCAAAAACTCCGTGCTTTATAAAGTTTTTCACTAATCGGTCTTCCAACGAGTGAAACGTTATTATAGCTAATCTTCCTCCGGCCTGTCCCGATTCTGTCGGGAGCTTCAATACTTCGTAGCACTGTTGCAAAAAATCTTTCAGCGCACCCAATTCATCATTCACTTCAATTCGTATCGCTTGAAAAACCTGTGCATAGTATTTATGCTCCTCACCTATTCTGCATTTCTCCAACACCGATTTTAAATCGGCTATTGATTCAAAGAACTTTGTGTTTCTCGTCTCCACAATCGCATTCGCCAATGTTTTTGCATTCCGCACTTCACCATATTCACTAAACAACTGCTGCAACTGTTCGGCACTATATTCATTCAACACATCTTTCGCGCTCTTCTCACCATATCGGTTCATTCGCATATCCAGCGGACCTTCATATCGAAAACTGAACCCTCGTTCTGCTGTGTCGAATTGCCAACTCGAAACTCCAAGGTCGGCAAGTATTCCATCTACTTCTGTTGCCTCATGCAATCGCAGGAACCTTTTCATCTCGCGGAAGTTTGCTTGTGCCAAAGTGAAACGCTTATCATCAATCGCATTTCTTTGTGCATCTTCATCCTGATCGAAGGCAATCAGCTTTCCGTTTTTGCCAAGTGCTTTCAAAATTTCTTTTGAATGCCCTCCGCCTCCGAAGGTGGCATCTACATACACGCCATCGGGCTGAATGTTGAGTCCGTCAATACTCTCATGTAAAAGAACGCTTGTGTGATAAGCCCCACCTAACCTCCCCGAAGGGGAGGAACCGGTACCGCTTTTATTTTTTAAATGACTCATTCATATTTTAAACTTTCCTAAAGTCCCCCTTCGGGGGATTTAGGGGGCATTTAATCCATCCAGATAATCTGCCACACCCTTTGCGAGGTATTCTGAGTTAGCATGATTAACTTGTGAGGTTTGCGTATACTTAACTGCATCCCACACTTGTATTCTGTCAAACTTTCCTTTCAGCAAAATATCTTTGCCGTTACCGAGATATTTTTTCAATGAGGTGCTGATGAGAAACCTGTCCGCACTGTCTATCTCCACTTCTGTCCATCCGGTAGTTACCAGATTGATGAATCGCTGATGGTCAAGGTTGAAGGGGTTCAACTTTTTCAATTTTGCTTCTAATTCATTCCAACTGGTCATTGTATAAATCACGAGGCAGTCTTCCAGGTCTTTCACCAACACAAACTTGTTTTCCTTGCCCGCAGCGAATTGCTTACGCATAGAGGAAGGCATCTTGATGCGCCCTTTCTCATCCATTGTGCATTCGTAATCTCCGCGGAACTCCATGTTTTGTTTTTAAAACCGTTGCAAATGAAAACTTTTTCCCACAAATTACCACTACTTAACACCAAACTATCCATTTTTATTTTTCAACAACCAAAAAAAATTTAAAATACCAATAAAATAAGCAATACTTCATTGGTGGTAAATTGTGGTAATAAATTTTATCAAATATCGCCTGGTGGGGAAAAACAAGCGTTATCAACAGCTAATTCACCGGTACTAACAGTAAAAGCACATTCGGCATGATAAAAGGTGGGGGGAAACGGGGCGAAAAGTCCCGATGTGAGGCATTTTCTTGCAATCGAACCGCACTTCGTTACATTTACTTTAATGAATACATACGACCAATTGATTATAGGTTCCGGCTTTGCCGGTTTGGGTGCCGCCATCAAACTGAAAGAGCAGGGTGAACACAACTTTATCATTCTCGAGCGCAACGATTGGCTGGGCGGAACGTGGTATGATAATCATTACCCGGGTGCAGAGTGCGATGTAGAATCGCATCTCTATTCTTATTCATTTGAACCGAACCCCAATTGGAGCAAGCAGTTCAGTCCACAGGAAGAGATTTTGCATTACATGGAACACTGTGTAGAGAAATATGATTTAAAAAAACATCTTCAATTCAATACCACTGTAACCAAAGCTGTTTTTGATGATGCAAAAGGAATATGGAACTTAACCGATGATTCAGGGAAAACTTATTCTGCAAAAGTGGTGTTATCGTGTTGTGGTGGATTGAGCCAGGCGTGTTTGCCCGATATTAAAGGCATTGACACCTTCAAAGGCAAAATGTTTCACTCTGCTAAATGGGATAACAGTTACTCACTCGCTAATAAAACAGTGGCAATTATTGGCACCGGTGCCAGCGCCATTCAGATTGTTCCGGCTATTGCAGCCGATGTAAAACAGCTCGACTTATTTCAACGCACGCCACCGTGGATAATGCCTAAGCCCGACAAACAAATTTCTTCGCTTCGCAAATGGTTTTATAATCATCTGCCTTTCACGCAACAATTATACAGAGGCCGGTTGTATTGGCAACATGAGCTTATGGCCTTTGGCTTTATTAAAAATCAGGGGCTGCTGAAATTTGGAAGCAAACTTGCTTTGCGTTATTTAAAGCGGAGTGTGCCTGATGAAAAACTGCGCGAAAAACTGACCCCCAATTATACCATCGGCTGCAAGCGTGTTCTGTTATCGAACAATTATTATCCTGCGCTGCAGCAGGAGAATGTAAATGTGATTACCGAACACATTCAGGAGATAAATGAAAACGGAATTCTAACACAGGATGGCAAACAGCGAAATGTAGATGCCATTATTTTCTGCACAGGCTTTTATGCGGCAGAAGGAGTGATGCGTTTTGAACTGAAAGGAAGAAACGGACTAGACATGAACGAAGCATGGAGCAGCGGTATGGAAGCTTATCTTGGCGCAACAATTTCCGGCTTCCCAAATTTCTTTATTGTCCCTGGTCCTAACACCGGGCTTGGTCATACCTCTATGATTCTGATGATTGAGGCGCAGATAAACTTAGTAATGGAAACAGTTAAAGCGCTGAAACAGAAAAACGCAAAATTCATTGACCTCAAAAAAAATGTGCAGGAGGATTACAACCGCGAAATTCAGGAGCAACTAAGCCATACAGTGTGGCAAAATGGCGGCTGCCACAGTTGGTATCAAACTTCTTCCGGAAAGAATGTAACGCTATGGCCCGGCTTTACATTTACGTTTATGAAACGTACGAAGAAGTTTGAAGAAGAGAAGTATGAGA
>JBKJJB010000336.1:0-3062 GCA_046598235.1 Chitinophagales bacterium | reverse complement strand
ATTGTTGTAAGGGTATTTCAGCAAACCGGAAACGAGTTCGAAATGCAATTGGCTGTTTACATAACTACCTTTGTAAACCCTTGTGCCGGTGTTGGCATGAGTAAAAATATCGGGAATGCTATCGAAGTTGTAATCGCGAATTACTGCCCATGAGAAAAGATCGGAAGGAAATAGTTTTTCGTATTGAGGTGCATACGTAAAAGTAGAATCAGTATTGCTTCCGTTGTTGATATAGGTAAGCACCTTGTCGCCTACTTTATCGTAAACAAAAAGGTCGGTTAAATTATCGTTGTTAAGGTTGATAGGAGAAAACTGCGGAGAATTCATACCGCCTACCCAGGGTTCGCGCATTTGTTTGCCATGTTTCTCAAACGGAATACTCAGGATGCGGTGCTTAGGTGCTTGGGAAAATGAAACTAGAAAAGAAAGAAAAGAGAAAAGCAGACAGGTAAAAAGCTTCATTTTTTTGATAGTTTAAAATAAGATGGTAAATGTAGAGAATGGGTTGGTCTTTTGTATGGTTTGGCTGTTAATTGTGTATGTGCATACACTTCATTTTTTGTTATTTATATTTGCCTCGCTTTGAAAAAAATCCTCGCTGTATTTCTTTTAGGTGCTATTCTTTCTCAAACTTTTTTGAATGTAGGAATTGGTATTTACTATCATCTCAACAAAAACTACATTGCGCGTCAGCTTTGCGAAAACAGAAGTAATCCTAAACTGCATTGCAATGGTCACTGCTACCTTAGTAAACAATTAAAGAAAGCTGAAGAGAAGGAAAATAAATCAGCTCAATCAGTAAAGGAGAAGGAAGAAATTATTTCAAACAATGTTTCTGAGTTTACTCTCACTCATCTTCCTGCCGTAAGCATCATTGAAATTCGCCCTGCAAATTCTGCTTCCTTCTCTTCCGAAAATAATACCCCCTTACTTAAACCGCCTACCGCAGCTATTGCGTAAGTATGCAGTTGGAGAAATTTCTCCTTTGTATTTTCTGTAAGTATTACAGAAGCGGTTTTTATTTTTTTAATCATTCAATTAATTTCAAACAAGTATGAAATCTTATAAAGTAGTTTTTACATTATTATTTGTAGTTCTAGTAACGGTATCTGTTTCTTCCTGTAAAAAGAAATGTGAAGTAGCAGGAACAGGAGGTAATGTTACACTTGTTGTGAAGCCACAACATCATGGCAAAGCCATCTATAATCAGACAGGGTATCTAGATACGGTTTATTTAAAATTCAATACACAAGACAGCCCGAGTGTTGACTTGGCAAGCTACGATACTTACTTTGTAGGCGAAGCAGGCGAGGACCATGTTCATATTGAAGGATTAAAGTGTGGTGATTACTACATTTATGCAGTTGGACTTGATACTACTGGTAATCTTAACGAAAGAGTAACCGGTGGCATTCCATTTAGCTTCGAAGAAGAATCGGGAGAGATTAACTTGCCAATTCCGCTTACGGAATAATTTTGCAAACAAACAACTATGCGAAGGGAATTTCTATCTTTTTTTATAATGAAACGTGTTTTTCCCTTCGCGGTTGTTGGATTGTTTTTGTTTTTATCTGCATGCGCCAGGGACAAAATAACGAAAGCTTCCACCAGTGGTTATCCTGATAACATTGCAGAGATAGTAGATAATAAATGCTCCACAGCGGGCTGCCACAATACTCAAAGTAAAACAGGTTCAGCGGGTTTAGATATGAGTACTTGGGATAAGGCGATGGAAGGCAGTAATGGAGGAGCCGTTATCATTCCATTTTATCATAAGCAGAGTACTATGTTTTTATTCTGTAACACTTACGATAGTCTAGGCGCGAAAGTAATTCCTACCATGCCTTACAATCAGCCGCCTCTTTCGCGCGAGGAAGTAGTTACTCTACGCGATTGGATTGACAATGGCGCGCCTAACAAGGACGGCTTCGTGAAATTTTCTGATAATCCGCAGCGACATAAAATTTACATCACTAATCAAGGTTGCGATTTAGTGGCAGCGGTAGATGCAGAATCGAAACTGGTGATGCGCTATATTCCTGTTGGTGGAACACCAGGATCTGAAGCACCTCATCGGATAAATGTTTCGAACGATGGCTCGTTTTGGTGCGTATCATTTATTGGCAGCTCTTTGTTTCAAAAGTTTAGCGCAGCCACCGATGAGTTATTAGGGCAAGTGGATATTGGTGCGGGAAGTTGGAACAGCTTTGCAATTAATCAAGATGGAACAAAAGCTTATTGCATTGACTGGAGCGGGGTAGGCAAAGTTGTTGAAATTGATTTGGTAAATTACACGTACACTTATCTTGTTACTGATTTAAGTTCTCCTCACGGCTCTGCATTAAGTGCTGACGAAAAATATTTATACATAACCGGGCAAACAGGTAATTGCATTTTCAAAATGGATTTAAGTAACCCTTTAGACTATACTCAGATTTCGGTGGATGGAAACCCTCCGCTTGCAACAAGTCCAAGTCGCGATGTACATGATATTATCTTTAGCCCCGACAAGTCAAAATATTTTCTCACTTGCGACCGCTCTAACGAAGTAAGGGTGATGAATGCATCTAACGATAGTTTAATCGCTGTAATAAATGTAGGATTAAAGCCGCAGGAATTGGCGGTCTCTACTACTTCACCTTATCTGTTTATTACTTGCATGGAAGACAACACCTTTGCACAAGGCACAGGTTCAGTTTCTGTTATTGATTACAATACTCTTACCGAAGTAAAAAAACTTTTCACCGGCTGGCAGCCGCATGGCATAGCTGTAGATGATGAAGAGAAACTAGTGTATGTAGCCAATCGTAATTCTACCACCGGAGGTCCCGCACCGCATCATACTACCGATTGCGGTGGTCGCAACGGTTATTTTACTTTGATTGATTTGAATACGCTTGAGATGGTTCCTTCCTTTAAAACCGAACTTTCCCCTGACCCTTATTCTGCGGCTTACCGGTAAAAATTATTTATCGTTATCATCTGTTTCTACTTGCAGAATGTGCAGCAGACGGTGAATGATAGGCGCGAAGAAGACGGCAGTGATACTTAAAAAAGCAACT
>JBKJJB010000191.1:0-3139 GCA_046598235.1 Chitinophagales bacterium | reverse complement strand
CTTCTAACTCAGTTACGCAAACAAAAACAAGCGCAGAATAATTCCGCAATTAGAAATTCTACAAGAGGAGCAAATCCTCCTGCACCGGTTATGCTTAATAACTTTTCAGCCAATAATGCCCAAGGCACACCGAATGATAATCACATAGCTGTTTCTAACGATGGGAAAATTGTAAGTGTTGTGAATACCAACATTAAAGTTTATAACGATACCGGAACACAGCTTTATACTAAATCTTTATCCGCATTCGTTTCTGTGTTTGGATTTCTACAGAATACAAGCGACCCAAGAGTTTTATATGACCCGCTAGCAGATAGATTTATTGTGATATTTTTTTCAGGCGTTACAAGTTTCACTTCTAAAATTATTATTGCGTTTTCACAAACAAATGACCCTGTGGGTAATTGGAATTTCTATAAGTTAAGCGGCAACTATTTAAATGACACAACATGGAGCGATTATCCAATAGTTACAATTGGAGAAAGTGATTTGTTTATGACTTTTAATCATTTGAAAGATGGACAGGATTGGAAAACAGGTTTCCGATATTCCGCTATTTGGCAAATTGATAAGGCGAGAGGATATGCAGGCGATACCTTGCAGTTTAATTACTGGCACGACATTGAACTGAATGGCAAACCGATATGGAGTGTTTGTCCTGTTCAGGGAGGGTTGCAACCATCGGGACCCGAAACTTATTTTCTTTCTGTTCGCCCGGGTGATTTAACTAATGATACTTTGTTTCTTCATGCTCTTTCTGATTCCTATCAATCTGGTAATGCACAGTTTTCTTCCAAAGTTTTGAAGTCAGCTTTGTCTTACGGACTTCCTCCGAATGCACTTCAGAAAGATGGACAATATCTTGCTACTAACGATGCGCGTGTGTTGTGCGCCATGATTGAAAACAATCGCATTCAGTATGTTCAGAATTGCATTGACACACAGTATTACACTTCAGGAATTTACTTGGGCGATATTGATAATCCTTCTGCTTCATCTCCTTCGGTGAGTGGCAGAATAATTTCATTTGATACGATTGATTTAGGGTATCCTTCCATTGCATATATGGGAAACAATCAATTTGATAATCGTTCCATTATCACTTGTTCTTATTCTTCCCCCGATACATTTCCCGGAACAGCAGCGTTTTACAGAGATGCTGATGGAAATATTTCGGATATGCTGATTGTAAAAAAGGGAGAAGTGGCTGCCGATGTTTTGGGCGACACGGTTGAACGCTGGGGCGATTACACAAGTGTTCAGCGAAAATATAACGAACCAAATACTGCCTGGCTTAGCGGCTCGTATGTCTATCCATCACAATCGTATCGTACTTGGATTGCTAAAGTTGTCAATGCAGATTCATCAATAGTATCTTCATTGAGTCAAGTTAAATCGCCAATACAAGCAAAGATTTATCCTAATCCATCAGCCGAAAGATTCTCGGTGCAGTTTGAATTGCCGAAAGACAATTTCACTCGCTTTGCAGTTTATGATGTAAACGGAAAGTTGGTGCGTACACTTCTCGAAGATCATTTCAAAGCAGGCACTAATATTTTCTCTTTCAACACGCAGCATCTATCAAGCGGAACTTACTTCCTGAAAATTTCAGACCGCGAAGATTTATTAAAAACAGAAAAGATTATCGTTAGTCAATAAGAGTTATTTCTTTACTCAACTGATTTCTAAAAATCTCCGAACAATTTTTCTCTACATTTGTCACAATACAAAATTGATTTATGGCAGAAGCAATTCGATTAGGAAGAATGACAGATACGATGGAGGAGGGTTTCATCGCAGAACTGACAATTAAAGTTGGCGACAAAATAAAAGCAGGTGATACACTTGCCGAAATTGAAACCGACAAGGCAACTCTTCCTCTCGAATCATATTCTAACGGTGTTGTTTTGCATGTTGCAGCCAAGAAAGGTGACACCCTTAAAATAAATGACCTGATCGCCATTGTTGGAAAAGAGGGAGAGGATTTTTCTGCGCTGCTGAAAGAGCCGATAAAAGAAGCAGCGGCAGTAAGCAGCAGCAATCAAGAAATGAAACCAGAAGTTGTTTCAGAAAAAGTAGAAATAACCGAAGAGCCCTCAAAGCCCCCTTCAGGGGATTTAGGGGTAGGGCTTAGAGTTAAAGCATCTCCTCTTGCCCGTTCCATTGCTAAAGAAAACGGTATTGAACTTTCGAAAGTGAAAGGCAGTGGTGAAGAAGGGAGAATTGTAAAACGTGATTTGGAAACTGCAGCTTCTTCAAAAATTTCTATTCCTGCATTTGTTGGAAAGGAAAACTTTCGTGATGTGCGTGTAAGCCAGATGCGCAAAACTATTGCTAAGCGTTTGCTGGAGAGTAAAAATGGTGCGCCACATTTCTATCTCACTATAGATGTGAACATGGATAATGCGGTTTCGCTTCGCACTCAACTCAACAATGTTCTTCCTTCTAAAATTTCGTTTAATGATTTAGTAATAAAAGCAGTTGCATTTGCACTTCGCCAGAATCCCAATGTAAATAGTTCGTGGCTGGGTGATACCATTCGTTACAACGAACACATTCATATTGGTATGGCAGTAGCTGTTGATGATGGTTTGCTGGTTCCTGTTATAAAATTTGCAGATGGTAAAACAGTTCAGCAAATTTCTGTAGAAGCAAAATCATTGGCAGAGAAAGTTCATTCAAAAAAGATTCTGCCTGAGGAAATGCAGAGCAACACTTTCACCATTTCTAATCTTGGCATGTTCGGTATAGAAGAATTTACTGCTATCATCAATCCACCTGATGCGTGTATTCTTGCTGTAGGTGCCATCAGGCAAGAACCATCGGTGGTAAACGGAGGAATTGCTGTAGCCAACAAAATGAAACTGACTCTAAGCTGCGACCATCGCGTTGTTGATGGAGCAACGGGAGCAAAATTTCTTCAAACGCTTAAGCATACTTTAGAAAATCCTGTTGCTGTTTTACTCTGAGATATTAAAAATGAAAACTCTTGTTCTTGGCGCTTCGGTTGATCCTTCCCGTTTTTCGTATATCGCAATCAACGATTTGCTTGATAACGGTCATGAAGTAGTTGCGGTAGGTAAAGATGATGGAGAGGTAAATGGAATTAAGATAACTCAAAACTTCCCCGAAACAGAAA
>JBKJJB010000171.1:0-3702 GCA_046598235.1 Chitinophagales bacterium | reverse complement strand
CCTGTAGTAACCTACAATGCACCGGGAACTTATTTCGTGTCGCTTACTGCCGGTAATTCGGGCGGACCTAATACGCTTCTGTTGACCGGGTATATTACTGTTAACTCGGTAGTAGCGCAGTTCAGTCAAGATAAAACAGCTATCTGCCCTGGGCAGTCGGTTACGTTTACTAACGAATCTTCCTGCAACCCATCGAACGTGTTGTGGCTTTTTGATGGAGGTGATATTAGTTCAACTACTTCGCCTACGCCTACCGTTTCGTATTCATCACCTGGTTCGTATGTGGTTACGCTTATTGCAAGTAATCAATATGGTGCTGATACTTTAGTGCAGAATCTGGCAGTGAATGTATATGCCTCTGCATCGCTTAGTTCAACTGCCACAGCAGATACCAATGGAACGAATGTGGGAAGTGCTACGGTGAATGTGTCTGGTGGTACAGCACCTTATACCTACTCTTGGAACGACCCTCAGCAGCAAACTACTCAAACAGCAATTGGGCTTGCCGCGGGAACTTATAATGTTCTTGTTACTGATTTTCACGGATGCAGTTCTATCACAAGCATTACGGTAGATAATGTAGTGATAAGCGGAGTTGCTGATTTGATAAATTCTTCGCTTAAAATTTATCCTAATCCGCTAACGGATGGCAATTGGCATTTGGAGGTAGGAGATAATTTAATTGGTAAGAAGGTTGAAATATCGGATGCTACCGGTAGAGTGGTTTACAAATCAGAAATCAGAAACCGGAAATCGGAGATTGCAGTGAATATTTCCCGTGGAGTTTACTTTCTGCGAATAGCTTCTGTACCGGGTGTGGTGAAGTTGGTGAAGGAGTAACGTTACATAAGGTAACGGTCTTTAAGTATTTGCAGATGATGCAGGGCATGTCCGCAAATAACATAACCAAGTGCACGCACCGATATTTCCTTTCCGTTTGCTCTTCCTTTTCTTAAACTTATTTCTTCGGTCATGTTTTCGAAAAGTGAAAGCGTAGACTGGCGAACATGATGATGTTCTTTCAGAATATCCTCTAAAGTTCTTGCGGCAGCATTGCTTTCAGGCACCCATAAATTTTCGTCAAAGCCCGATAGTTCGGTGTTGTCGTTCCGCGCAAAGCGAAGCGCACGATAGGCAAATACTCTTTCGGCATCGGTAATATGCAACAACACTTCTTTAATACTCCACTTGTCAGGTGCATAGCGATAATCCTCTTTCTCTTTGGGGATGTTAAGGACTAAGACGGTGAGTTTGCTTTCGGTATCTTTTAACGCTGTAATTAAATCTGTATCGGCAACCTCGCTGATATAGGAAACATTGTAAGATGGGTACTCCGAAGCATCGGGTAGGGTGATGAGCATACAACGCTGATTATATTGTGTGGAGGATACGAGAGTCGAACTCGTTACCTCTTGCATGCCATGCAAGCGCTCTAGCCAAATGAGCTAATCCCCCAATAATTTAAAGAACAACAAAGCAGAACTCGTTACCTTACCGCAATCCAATGGGACATTCTAGCCAAATGAGCTAATCCCCCGGTGGGTTGCAAATCTAAATTTTACAAACAAAAATCTTTATCATTTATTCTTTATTTCATCGCGTGAAATTTATAAAGCCGTTTCTCTTTGTTCTTCTTGCTTTAATTATCGGAGTAGCGCTGGCAGTTTACCGCATTGCCGGTTTTGAAAGCAACGATGCGTTTTTTCATAACGGTAGCTGGATAGGCAGTAAGCATCTTCCGCTGGGGAAAGATAACTTGCTCACCGCACAGGTCAGCTGTTTTGCATTATTTGCTTTACCCAGTGAAGAAGCCATTTATCTTTTTGCAAAGCGCGATGAACAGCAGCATAAGTTTCACTCAAAGAATGATTACACCATTACCGGAAACATTTATCAGATACATGCTAACTACTGGAGCATTACCGCTTACGGTAAAGATTTATTTCTGATTCCTAACCGAGCAGAACGATATTCTTTCAACAACTCAACTATTAAAACCGACAGTGCGGGTAATTTCTCTATAGCTGTTTCCAGTAAAGAGAAGCCCGGCAACTGGCTTCCTGCACCCGATGATGCACAATTTGGTTTGGTGCTGAGAATTTACAAAGGAGAAAAGGATTTTATTGAGCAGTTAGATACAACGGCACTTCCTGAAATTAAAATAGCACAGCCATGAAAGCGGGAGGAATTATAAAACGCGCACTGTTGTTTGCTGCAATTGTTTTTGTAACGCAATATCTTTTTATTGCTTTTCTGCCCCACCTCATATTCGCTATTGCAAAACATCGCTCAGCAAAACCTTTAAACACCGTTATACAAGCACCTAAAACAAATGCAAAGTTGCGCAGGGTGGTGTTGCCCAATCCCGATTTTATTTATAATGCTTGCTTTTACGATGCCTCAGATAAAGACATTCTAATTACCGGAGAGTTTGCCGATTCAACGCAGTATTGTTCGCTGGCGTTTTATGGAAATAATGTTCAGCCGTTTTATGTACGAAATAATATAACAGGCATGAAGAAGAGGTTTAAGCTGCGCATGTCCTATGTTAATCGGGTTCAATGCGACTTAACTACCCCAACCAAACAAGGAGCAATTCTTATGAGAATATTGGTTGCCGATTCAATACAAATGAAGAATGCACTGGCTTTACAAAAGACATTTAAAGTTCAGGAACTGAATCAGAATGAATAGCACAACGGTTATTCAGAAGGCATTGCAATTGCCATAATAACGTAAAGAAGTAAGCCGGAACCGAAAAAGATAAATCCCACAAGAAATGCAATTCTTAGTACGGTAGGGTCCATGTCAAAATAGTTTCCCAGCCCGCCACAAACTCCGAATATCTTTTTGTCTTTAGATTTCACTAATCGTTTTTCCATAAAATTGTTTTGTCAAAAGTACAATTTATCATTCACTTGTTGATGGATATATATAGAACATCCTGTTGCTTTTATATTTTTGAAACATGCAGTTTCTGATTCGAAAACTCACAGGAAATTCTTATGCACTTCCTCTTTTAGTGCTGGCAGTTTGTATATGGAGAATTTTTGTTCCACAGCTTCCCGCTAACAATGGGTTGGGGTGGGATGGCTATCGCTATTACATGCTTGCTGTTGACGGACTGCAAAGTGATGTGCTTGATTCTTATTTAGCCTTTCGGATATTCCCTTCTCTATTGTGTCATATCTTTTTTAAAGTATTCAGCATATCCTTTTCTCCCGCTCACGTTATTCTGTTTTTTAAAATCATGAGTGCCTTTTTAATTGGGTGCAGTGCATGGATGGTGAAGAAGATTTTTGAGCAGTATAAGTTAGATGCAGTTTCTCAGCTTACAGGGTTTGCGTTAATTTTTTTGAACTATGGAGTAATGTATTTTACCTACTACTACCCTGTAATGACTGATATTCCGGCTTTTTTCCTGAGTATAGCTTTGTTCTATTTTTTTGTAAGAGGCGAATTGATGAATATTTTTCTTACGGGCTTGATAGGTGCTTTTACCTGGCCCGTACTTTTTGTTATGGCAATTGCGCTCCTTCTGTTTCCAAAGTCGGAGAATGAGTTTATCCCATTGAAGAAAGGCGGTTGGATAGCGATGGGTGTATTGAGCTTTGCCTATGCAATGTTTATGAGTTGGTATTTACTTTTTAAGCAGGCGGAAAAAGCAGACATTTCATAACTAATAGGGAGTGCAAACGCAAT
>JBKJJB010000193.1:0-6836 GCA_046598235.1 Chitinophagales bacterium | reverse complement strand
ATTAAACTTGCGCGCAGATGGGCGTATGAAGTAAAAGGCATTAAAGAAAATAAAGCAAAAATTGTTGTACCCGAAGGGAACTTTCACGGAAGAACCATTCTTGCTATTTCAGCTTCTACTGATGATTCGAGTCGCAAAGGGTTTGGTCCTTTTGTTCCCAACTTTGTAACCGTGCCTTACAATGATTTAAAAGCATTAACCGCAGCACTAAATGAAAAAGATGTTTGTGGATTCCTTGTTGAACCTATTCAAGGTGAAGCAGGCGTGGTTGTGCCTGATGAAAACTATTTAGCCAAAGCAAAGTTCCTTTGTGAGAAAGCAGGTGTTCTTTTTATTGCCGATGAAATTCAAACAGGATTGGGAAGAACGGGTAAGATGCTCGCCTGCGATTGGGAAGAAGTTCGTCCCGATATTTTGATTCTTGGTAAAGCGTTGAGTGGAGGAACACTTCCTGTTTCGGCAGTGTTATGCGATGATCCTATTATGATGAACATAAAGCCCGGTGAGCACGGCTCTACTTATGGTGGCAATCCGCTTGCTTGCAAAGTAGCAATGGCTGCATTGCAAATAATAAAAGACGAAAGTCTTGTTTACAATGCTTTTTATCTTGGCAAATATTTCCGTACAGAGTTAGAAAAAATCAAACATCCGCTGATTAAACAAATTCGTGGTAAAGGTTTATTGAACGCTATTGTGCTTAAGGCAAATGATGAATCTTACGGATGGAACCTGTGCGTGAAGTTTATGGAAAACGGACTGCTTGCTAAACCCACTCACGATTATATCATTCGCTTAGCTCCGCCTCTTTGTATCAACAAAGAGCAGATTGATGATAGCATTGCCATCATTAAGAAGAGTTTTAAAGAGTTTGATTATTGATAGCAGCCTTTAAATCTTCGGGTGTATCAATACTTATTGATTCGTGCTCGGTGAGTGCACACTTAATTTTATAGCCATTTTCTAACCAGCGCAGTTGCTCCAAACTTTCGGCTAACTCTAAAGGCGAAGGAGAAAGTTTTACTATCTCGAGCAGAACATCTTGGCGATAAGCGTAGATGCCGATGTGCTTTAGTAATTGATACTGGATACTGGATACTGGATAATTAACGGGGTTTCGGGAGAACATCAATGCATTCATAGAATTATCTACAAATGCTTTTACGCGAGATGGGTTTTGTTTTTCATCTGCACTCAGAAACTCTCTGATTAGTGTTGCAATTTGCACAGAAGAATCTTCAAAACATTTTGCCAGCAAATCAATCTGTTCCGGTTGAATGAATGGTTCATCACCTTGTATATTGATAATTACATCTGGTTTACCATTGTTGGTGTTATCTCCAACAACTTCAGCGCATCGTTCAGTTCCGTTTTTATGCAAAGCAGAAGTCATCACTACTTTTCCGCCAAAACTTTTTACTTCATTAAATATCCTTTCATCATCTGTAGCAACAATAACTGCTGAAAGTGATTTAGCTTTCATGGCTTGCTCATACACTCTGCGAATCATGGTCTTACCGCCAATATCAAGAAGCGGCTTGCCGGGAAAGCGGGTGGATGCATAGCGGGAGGGAATGATGCCTATTATTTTCATTGCGGTTGCTAAAGAATGATTTTATTTTAATCAAAGCTGTGCTCTTCAGTAAAATACAACTATTCAATTGTAAGATACACTACTGTGAAACAGCCGCCATTTCCTTTCTCGCTAATCTTGTTTTCGTGACTTGTAGTGGCAGATAGTCTTATGATTTTTAAAACCAGTGTATTGTCTTTTGTTTCATCTGTAATAATGGGTCCGCTAATAGTTATTCAATTCATTTTATCTTATGTGTTGTTTCTCTCCTATGCTTTTAGTGTTCTACAAACCCGTGCTATACGCTACTCATAATTTGGCTTTGTGGTGGCTAAAGTAATTCTGTTTCTTAATTCCTATTTTTCATCCGTGAAAATACTTTCGGCAGAACAGATTCGTGCTTTAGATAAATATACTATAGAACACGAGCCAATTGCTTCAATTGATTTGATGGAGCGTGCGGCTGGTGAAATTTTTCAATCTATTATACAACTTGCTAAAGGCACCCGTGTTTACTATGTCTTTTGCGGTATGGGTAACAATGGCGGAGATGGTTTGGCAGTTGCCCGAATGTTGGTTGAAACGGGTTGTCAGGTGTATACGTATGTAGTGCGTCACTCTCCCAATGCGAGTAAAGACTTTGAGCTAAATCAAGAGCGATTAAAAAATATTTCTGGTATTCACTTTATCGAAACGGAACTTCGCATTCCTAAGATTGCTCCTGATGCAATAGTTATTGATGCCATCTTTGGCAGCGGGCTTACACGACCTGTTGAGGGAATTGCCGCTATGGTTATAAATGCTATTAATGAATCACGAGCGACCGTTTATTCTATTGATATCCCCTCAGGTTTGTTTTGTGATAAACCGAATGAGGCTGATGATACGATCGTTCATTCTAATATCACTTTTACTTTTCATGCGCCAAAGCTTTCATTTTTGTTTGCCGCCAATGGTAAATATGTTCCCGAGTTTCAAGTACTTGATATAGGATTAATTAAAGAGTACGAAGTACAACTTGCTTCACAATCATACTATGTAATTCACGATGTTGTAAAATCATTTTTTAAGAAGCGAGAAAAATTTTCACATAAAGGAACTTATGGTCATGCTCTTATTTGTGCCGGAAGTATTGGTAAAATAGGTGCAGCGGTTCTTGCTGTAAGAGCAGCTTTGAAAAGCGGGGCGGGATTAGTTTCTGCAAATATACCTGCATGTGGTTATGAGATTATGCAAACCACTAATCCCGAAGCAATGGTTTACAAAGATGAATCGGATGAAATTCTTACACATGTTCCTGATATAGAAAGATTTTCTGCTATAGGGGTTGGTCCCGGCATCGGAACTGAAAAAGAAACGGTAAGCTATATCAAAGAGTTGTTGCAAAAGAATCATAAGCCAATGGTACTCGATGCCGATGCGTTGAATATTTTTTCATCTGATTCATCACTACTTTCACTCATATTCGAAAACTCCATCATAACTCCTCATGTTGGTGAGTTCAAAAGATTAGTGGGTGAATGGAAAGATGATTTAGATAAGCTGCAAAAGCAATTGGAGTTTTCAAAAACAAATAAAGTGGTAGTGGTTCTTAAAGGTGCTAACACATCTATATCAACTTCTGACGGCAAAGTGTATTTCAACAGCACCGGCAATCCGGGAATGGCAAAGGGTGGGAGCGGAGATGTGCTCACGGGAATTATTACATCGCTGCTGGCTCAAAAATATTCTCCCGCAGAAGCGGCAGTTATCGGAGTTTACATTCATGGATTAGCCGGGGATATGGCAAAAGGTATTTTAGGAGAAACATCTATGGAAGCAAGAGATATCATTCATTATCTGCCAAAGGCATTTAAAGAATTGGAAGCTTAATCTGCGTAGCTCGAAATCAAATCCCATATCAGTAGATAGGATTCCTCTTTATACTTTTTCAAGTCACTCTTTTTAACCCATCTTACTTCTTCAATATCTTCTTCGGTTTGCGGAGTTAGATTTTTTTGTCCCGGCAAAGCGGACATTTCAAACCAGCTCGTTTCTTTTAGGCAATCTTTTCCTTTTAAGCGATACGCATGGTAAGTAATTATTGCTTGCATGTTCACTCGTCCTATTTTAGCTCCCGTTTCTTCTTCCACTTCTCTAACAGCGCCATCACTAATCTTTTCTGATAACTCTATTTTGCCTTTTGGTAAATCCCATTTCCCTCTTCTGAAAATCATCAGCAACTCATCCTTTTCATTAAATACTATTCCTCCTCCGGCTATCACAATATTTACCTGCTCCATAAAATTGCAGAGCACTTCACCGGGGTTATTGTTGACAATGAGAATATTTTCGTTGGTAGTACCGTCAAATAATTGCAAAGAGTTACTAAAAAATGCCTTCGTTTCCTTCTCGTCAGTAATAACCTTTGTAAAATTTTTGTTGCTTTGCGTACGCTCGGATGTAATGAGCACAAACGAATTGTTGTAGTAAATTTTATAATCTCTGTTTAGCATGATATATAACAATGTAATTGCGCGTGAAGTTGCAGAATACCTGCTCGAAATAAAAGCGGTAGTGCTAAATGCCAAAGAACCCTTCACTTGGGCGAGTGGCATAAAGAGTCCGATATACTGCGACAACCGCAAAACTCTTTCTTATCCTAAGGTGCGAACGTTTATTAAAACAGCTTTTGCAGAAAGCATTTCTGAGGAGTATAAGCAATGCGAGGTGATTGCCGGAGTTGCAACCGCAGGTATTCCTCACGGGTCATTGGTAGCAGATGTACTCAACAAACCTTTTGTGTATGTGCGCGATAAAGCAAAAGGTCATGGACTAGAAAATCAGATAGAAGGCAAATTAGATAAAGGTCAAAAGGTAGTGGTGATTGAAGATTTAATTTCTACTGGGGGAAGCTCGCTCAAAGCGGTAGAATCATTAAGAGCAGCAGGAGCAGAGGTGTTGGGGTTGGGTGCCATCTTCACTTATGGTTTCGAAAAAGCAGTAACTGCTTTTGAAGAATCGAAATGTAAAGTTTTTACACTTACCGATTATCCAACCTTACTTGAAATTGCATTGCAACATGATTACATTAAGCAGGAAGACCATGAAACATTGCTTCAATGGTACAAGAATCCTCAGGCATGGGGTTTGCAACAAACGAAATAAATTTCTGTTCCGCTTATGAAAGGAAAATTTCTAATCCTGTTTCTTATTTGTTTGGCGAGTTGTTCGTCTAAGCATTCTTTTTCTCAAGCCAATACTTCAGAGCAAATTCAGCAAAATCCTTTTCATCTTCAATTACAAATAAAAGGGTTTAGTAATGGATGGATAAAGCTGCTCGGCATTTACGGAGACCAAAATTATGGCATTGATTCATTTTATGCCAATGCCACAGGAAAAGTTGCTTACAAACTAGACTCTGCCCTTACTGCTGGAATGTATTTTATTGTTTTTCCGGATAACGTTATTGTTCAGATACTAGTTGATGAACAACAACAGTTTTCTTTTGAGTTTGATAAAGCAGACATTGTTAACTCAATGAAAGTTAGCGGTTCGTTAGATAACGAGTTGTTTTATAAAAATTTGAAATTTGAATCGCTCATGACAAAGCGAATGGATACGGTTCAGAAGCAAATGAGCAAAGCTGAAAAGGGTAGTGCAACTTATCTTCAATTTGAGTCGCAATTGCAAAAACTAAAGGATGAACGCAAAGCCCACTTAAAATGGTTTTTAGATAATTATCCTGAAAACTTCTTCACTAAATTTAAAACAGCCGGACAGAATCCCGAGTTGAGAAAGCTATTCCGTGAAGATGGAACTGCTGATGACGAGGCGCAGATTTTTTATTACCGCAACGATTATTGGAATGCGTATGATTTTGCTGATGTCCGCCTGTTGCGAACTCCTGTTTATTTTAATAAGTTGAAAAGATACTTACTTGAAATTACTCCTCAAATACCAGATTCAATAATAAAGTATGCAGATTATATAACGGTAAAGTCAAAAGCCAATAAAGAGCTGTTTAAGTATACTGCTAACTGGATTGCTCTACATTATAAAGAAGCAAAACTGATGGGCCGCGAATCTGTATATGTTTTTATGGTAGAAAAATTTTGGACGCCTGACCAGGTATATTGGTCGAAGGATTACGAAATTCAAAGATTGAGAATGCAGGCGAAGGAGATGAAAGTAAGTTTGTTGGGAAATAGAGGAGAAAATATAACGGGACTAAATGAAAATAATCAGCAGGTTTCGTTGTACGATATTAAAGCTCCGGTTACTGTAGTTTTTGTTTTTTCATACGACTGCCCTAATTGTAAAAAAGAAACACCCAAGTTGATGAAAGTGTATAATGAATGGAAAGATAAAGGGCTTGATGTTTTTACAATTTGTATAGATGGAGATAAAGAGATTTGGAAAAAATATTTAAAAGAAAACAATATGACCTTCCGCAATATTTTTGACCCAAGTAATACCACAAATTTTAGAGCGCATTATTGGTTTGAAGCTACACCGGGGATGTTTGTGCTTAACAAAGACCACAAAATAATAGCCAGCAACATCGGCTCCGAATCGCTGGAGGTAATTATGAAGAAGGAAATGTGGAAGTAATAACTTGCCGCAACTCTTTAAATTATCTCATTCAGAATGTTCATTTTCGCACCGCTTAAAAGAAGATGAAATACGCCTCAATCAATCCTGTCAATAATCAACTGCTCAAAGAATTTTCTTTAGATGCTTATCCTGATTTGAATATTTCAATTCATGGTTTTAATGTTTGGAGAAAGCAATCGGTAGAAGAGCGTGGTAAACAGCTAAAGCGTGTGGCGGAGTTATTGGAGAAGAATAAAAAGCAATATGCCGAACTCATTACGCTAGAAATGGGAAAGCCGCTTCGCGAAGCGGAGTATGAGTTGAACAAAACTATAACCGCATTCGACTACTATATACAAAACGCTTCTGCGTTTTTAAAACATGAAGAAGTAAAATCAAATGCATCTAAGAGTTATATATCTTATGAGCCATTGGGTATTATTTTCTCTATTATGCCTTGGAACTTTCCTTTTTGGCAGGTGTTTCGTTTTGCAGTGCCTGCATTAATTTCAGGGAATGTTACCATTCTTAAACATGCGCCTAACGTGCCTCAATGTGCGATTGCAATTGCTGCATTGTTTACCGAAGCCGGATTGCCTGACGGTGTTTTCAAAAACTATTTTCTTACCAATGAAGATGCAGGCAAATTGATTGCTGACTCGCGTATTGCCGGTATTAGTTTTACAGGAAG
>JBKJJB010000186.1:0-5600 GCA_046598235.1 Chitinophagales bacterium | reverse complement strand
GTTTTATTGTTCTTGATACGAACCGCCTCTACCATATTTTCTCCCAGCACTTCATCGGTTTCGCTGTTCCAGTAAACCTGAATTTTAGGCGTATTGAGTACTCGCTCCTGCATAATTTTAGAAGCGCGCATTTCATCTCTTCTCACAATCATGTGAACTTTAGTGCATAGCTTGGACAAGTAGAGTGCTTCTTCGCAAGCGGTATCACCTGCGCCCACTATTGCCACCTCCTGATTGCGGTAAAAGAAACCATCGCACACAGCACAGGCACTTACACCTGAACCATTTAAACGCTGCTCGCTCGGCAAGCCCAGCCATTTAGCTTCGGCACCTGTAGCAAGAATAACCGCATCGGCTTCTATTATTTTTTCATCATCAATCCAAACCTTTTTGGGTGATGAAGCGAAATCAACTTTAGTAGCCATACCGAAACGAATATCTGTTCCGAAACGCTCTGCCTGTTTTTTAAAATCTTCCATCATCTCGGGTCCTAGAATTCCTTGCGGATAGCCGGGGTAATTTTCTACATCGGTAGTATTTACCAATTGCCCGCCTTGCAGCAAGCCGGTGTACATGATAGGTTTCAAATTAGCACGGGCAGCATAGATAGCAGCAGTATATCCGGCAGGACCGGAACCTATAATCAAGCAGTGAATTCTTTCAGTAGTAGCAGACATAATATTTTATCAATAACATTTAAGCATTAAAAACGAGGCGTGAAAATAACAACGCAGTGCAATTAGACGAATGAGATTAATCAACATTACTGCGGAATGATAACCTGATGGTATTTGGTAGCATACCCCGCCCATACACCCAGTCCATTATTGATGTTGGTTTTAATCTTTATTGGAGAAGAGAAAGGGCTGTCGCCTCCATCATTTTCAAGCGTAAAAAAGAAGTCATAGGTCTTCGAATCAATATTGCTCCATTTAACGGTAACTGTATCGCCTTTGCCAAAAAGCGTAGCGGTTTTAAAATCAAAATCCTTATTGGGGTCTTGTCCTCGCTCAATAGGCAAACCAAGTGTTAAGCCCACAAACAAACGGTCGTCATAAACAGAGCCGCCACCTTGAGGGCTATAAAACGGTTCGCTATTCGCTTTTGTTTTATAGCGAAGAAAATTACCAAATGTATCTGGCACTGTAAGAAATGCATAAAGCGAAACCATCGAATCGCGATAAGCAGCATCAGTTGCTTCGCGAATCGCTAATGAATCCAAGCCTAAAGAAGTTGGGATATAAGTGGAAGAGGTAACATGCACCGAATCGGAACCATACAAAGGAGGCGCAACAATATCAAGCGCATAAGTGGTTCTTTCCTTACCCATAAAACTACAGCTGCCGGTAAGAAAATAAGTTATAATATCAGGAACAGTGTAAACGCAAACATTAGGAAGGTATGCAGAGTCTATCGTTGTAAATCCGAGTGCATTTAGCAACAGCAGTTCTTGATCGGCAGGAAGGTTTAAATTCTGCAAACAAAATTCAGTTAATTCAGTTTGCGAGCCATCGTTGGATGTTACATTAATAGTTGCCCCGTGAATAAAATACTGACCGAGGTCATTGATATTTATATCGGTGAAAAACTTCTGGCTACTAGTGAGTGTAATTACAGGAGGAACATTGTTTTCGATCGTCCCGTCCACTACAACTTGTTTAGCAGAATCGGGAATGGTGATGTCAATTTCTTTGGTGCAGGAAGAGAAGATACAAGACGCAAGAAACAAGAAACAAGAAAATATTACAATATTCCATTTGGCTCCCTGGTATAAAACAGAAAGATATCTATTGTCTTGTGTCTGATGTCTCATGTCTGTTCTCAAAATTTAAAATTCCATGTTATACTCGGCAGAATAGGAAAAAGGGAAACTTGTTTTGCCTTAAAACCTATTGCCTTGCTGTCTTCATCATTTGAATTTCCTCCTCCACCTACATTGCCTTTTATATCTACAAACACAAAGAAGGGATTTTGACGGTTGTAAGCGTTGTAAATGGAAACAGATATATCTGAAGAGAAATTGATTTTACGTTTCTTCTTCGGAAGAATAGTATAAACAAAACCTAAATCAAGTCGATGATAGGCAGGTAGACGATACCAATTTCTTTCGCCATAAATAAAATGCACTTGTCCTTCAGTCACAAAAAAAGAAACAGGCAAAGTAGTGCGTTGCCCCGTAGCAAACACAAACGTAGCAGATACTTTCCAGTGCTTATTTATCTCGTACATGTTTACAACACTTAAATCGTGCCTGCGGTCGTAACGGGCTAGGAAAGTATTTCCGTTATTGATTTCCGGAAACTTGCGCCATGTCCAAGCAAGCGTGTAACCAATCCATCCGGTCCATTTGCCTTTGGCTTTCTTCACAAAAAACTCCGCACCGGTAGTAAATCCTTTGCCGTAAGTGAATTGGTCTTCTACATCAATGGTGATATTTCCTACTGCGCTTTCACCGTATTCAATCTGATTCCACAGGTGCTTGTAATACAACTCCACAGAAGTTTCAATCATATCCTCTTTAAAGTTGCGGAAGTAACCGATAGCTGCCTGCACACCAATCTGAGGTTTAACTGCTGCTGTACTAGGCACCCATAAATCAATTGGCAAGGTAGTGGTAGAAGATGAAACCAAATGAATGTATTGGTTATTTATCGTCAACCCTAATTTGATGGAACTAGTTTTATCAGTTTTAAAGCGCATGGACAAACGCGGCTCAACTCCCCAATAGGTTTTAATGTTTTCCCCCGCTTTATAGTTGAGTGTGTCAATGGCTCTTCCATCTTTAAAAACTGTTTTAGAGAAAGGACCCATAAAGTTGAAGAGCGAAGCACGCAAGCCCACATTTATTTTCAACCAGTTGGTGGCTTCAAAATCATCGAGAAAATAAATAGCGGTTTCATGCGCATATTTATTCGCCTGGTTGGTAGTTGTAAAATCTACACCGCCAGCACTGCCCGAAGCCACATAAGGAGTAAAAATGTGGAAGTTGTATTGCATACCAAACTTCATCATGTGCCCGAGTATGGGCGAATAATCAAAATCCATTTTAGCAGTGGCTTCGCGCACTTTCGAATTCAAACTAAACTTTACATCCTGAAAACCAGTGATGGCTTTAAACCCGAAATCGTTATAGATAAACATGGTATTCAAAAACAGTTTGTCGCTGAAGAGGTGATTCCATCTTAAAGTAGCGGTGGCATTTCCCCAAGGGAAATCGAGCGAAAAAACTCCGCTTGGGTCTTTAAACTTAAACACATCGCGCCCGAAATAGCCGCTCAGATACAAACGGTCTCTGTCGGAAATACGATAATTTATTTTGGCATTGATGTCGTAGAAGTAGTAAGAGTTGCCGGCAAATTCTCCATCACCAATATTCTTCAGAATAGGCTTCATCAATAAATCAATATAGGTTCTGCGTGCCGAAACAATAAAGGAACATTTATCCTTCTTGATAGGTCCCTGCACGGTAAGCCGCGATGAAATAATTCCAATGCCTCCTTCTACATTCCATTTTTTCATGTTTCCTTCTTTCATCTGCACATCTACTACCGATGAAATTCTTCCGCCATAATCTGCACTCATGCCGCCTTTAACTACCGTAGTATTTTTAATAGCATCTGAATTGAAAACCGAGAAGAAACCGAAAAGGTGACCCGTGTTATACACTACGGCATCATCCAGCAAAACTAAGTTCTGATCGGGTCCGCCACCGCGCACATAAAAGCCCGTGTTACCTTCGCCTGCTGCCATAATACCCGGCAACAACTGTATGGTTTTAAGAATATCTACTTCGCCAAATAAAGCAGGCAGCGACTTCGATACTTCCACCGATAATACCTGTTTGCCCATATCGGTGCTTTCTACATTGGCATCTTTCCTTTCTCCAGTTATCAGCACTTCCTGAATTTCCTGAACGGAAGAACCCATGTCAACATTTAAGCGAATGTCAGCGCTTAGTATCACCTTCTTTTCCTGTGTAGCTAAACCCACATAGGTAATACGAATAGTATATGTATCGGCAGGCATGGTAAGTGAATAGAAACCATATTCGTTGGTAGTGGTTCCTTTGCCGAGTTCAACCACATAGATGGCAGCAGCCAACAGGTTTTCGCCATTGGAAGCATCTTTAATGTAGCCGCTGATGGTATATTTAGGGGAAACAGAAGTTTGTGCCGTAGACGCAAGAGCCAAGAGCCAGGAAGCAAGAAGAAATACAGAGCGGAGATAGAAAAATTTCATGATCAGCGCGAAAACACATTTAAGCGCGCAAAAATATAAACTTCAATAAACGAAGGGTGCGTTTGGGGGAGATTTAATTTGAGGCAGACCTCAAATAAGAAAACAGGTGTCTTTGCGAATGCTTTTTCCAATAAAAAATAAATATGTAAAGCATAAAGCAATCTTCGTGTTTGTCTTTTCTAAAGTATAAATACAAGTTTGAAGATGGCTTCAGCATTTTTTCTGTTTATTTTTTTATTGGAAAATGTTTCGCCATGACATTTACCCAAAAATGTATTCTCGATAATACCATCCTGAAAGTTTGTTAGAAACTATACGGCATTTACTTAACCCAAAACCGCTTTTCATCACTAAATTTAAACTCAATAATGAAAGCGCGGTTTGTTCTTTTTGCAGTATTGCTTTCTGTTTGTTTTCAGCAAAATGTTTTTTGCCAGAAGATAAACGGGGAGATTTTTATTCCCATGAGCAACCGAAGTGAAATTTGGCTTAAACCCAAAATAGATACGCTTGATAACGGCAAACAATATGAATTTAAAATACGCGTAGCGCCCGAACTTACCATCTCACAATTTCTTTTCGAAAAAGGACTGGCGGTACATAACGACAGTGTATTAGTAATAAAAGCCAACAGTACGAGATGGGGCGGCATTGATACTGCCACCTTGCGTGTAATTGTAAACAGCATTGGCGGTGGAAGGATTATCTTGTTTCAAAAGCGATTTCTGATTCGCGTTCCCGAAAAGGAATTTCCGGTTATTTCCAATCCGAAAATCAACCTGATTAAACTTAACGATAAAGTATTTCTTGAGCGCAATCGCCCGTACCCAAAAGAGATGTTTACCCATACACAGCCTTTTGTAACTATGTACGATAATGAGGTAAGTTTAAAGTCATTTGAAATAAAGGGTGTAACTATTGCCATGATGGAGAAAGAAGGCAAACATTATATTTCTACAGGCGATACCATTACCATGGATGCCCTGCGCGAAATAAAAAAAATACGCGACCCTACTCCTGTTTTTATTAAGGTAGATGCCCTTAACGGCAAAATACGCAAGAGCGTTTGGAACCGCATTATTGTATATGCGGAGTAAAAATACCTGAAATTAGAGGCACATCTATCTTCTCAGACCTCAAATACAAGTTGAACGGTTGCCTTCGCATCTTTCAGTGTTGCGAAAATTAGTTCACACAGTGGTGTTTTTGTTCACTGCGTTGGCATTTCGGTTCACTGCATTCGCATTTTGATTCACTGCGATGGCGTTTTGGTTCACTGCGTTGGTGTTTTGGTTCACTGCGATGGTGTTTCGGTTCACTGCGGTGGCGTTTTGGTTCACTGCGTTGGTGTTTTGGTTCAC
>JBKJJB010000178.1:0-3185 GCA_046598235.1 Chitinophagales bacterium | reverse complement strand
CTGAAAAGGAGCCAATGCTTCCGTTGCGATTTTCAATAGAGTTGTATCATCCTCACTGCTTAATTCTTTATCAGATAACAATCTTTTTACGATTTCATTGGGAAGTTCCGTAACTGTTTTCAGCAAAGCATTTTCCGCATCTTTCATTTTTTCAATTGGCACAGAATCGAAAAGCTCGTTCTTTAAGGCAAGAAGTATAACCAATTGTTCAGGAACCGACATAGGTTGAAGTTCCTGTTGCTTCAGGCAAATGCGAATCCGCTTTCCGTGTTCAATTATTTTTCGTGTATCCTCATCTAACCGTGTGCCGAAGCGCGAAAATGTTTCCAATTCCTCAAACTGGGCATATTCAAGTTTCAATTTCGATAAAGAACGATACACCGGCAGTTGTGCTTTTCCTCCTACGCGTGAAACAGATTTACCTATATCCACTGCTGGTAAAATACCCAGTTCAAACAATTTGGGTGAGAGATAAATCTGACCGTCAGTAATTGAAATAAGATTGGTAGGAATATAGGCAGAAATATTCTGTGCCTCGGTTTCGATGATTGGCAAGGCTGTCAGTGAGCCGCCTCCAAGTTCTTTACTCAGGTGGGTAGCTCTTTCCAATAAGCGTGAATGGATGTAAAAAATATCACCCGGAAAAGCTTCCCGTCCCGGAGGTCTTCGCAGAAGCAAAGAGAGTTCGCGGTAAGCGCGTGCATGATGCGTTAGGTCATCGTAAACGATAAGCACATCGCGACCTTTTTCCATAAAATATTCCGCCACAGAAGTTGCGGCATAAGGAGCAATATATTTTAATCCGGGAGGATTGTTCCCTTCGGTAGATACCACCACAGTATATTCCATCGCACCTTTTTCCTTTAGTGTGGCAACTACTTTTGCAATGGAAGCAGCCCGCTGACCGATAGCACAGTAAATACAGATAACATCTTTATCGCGTTGGTTTAATATGGCATCAATAGCAATGGCAGTTTTGCCTGTTTGTCTGTCGCCCAAAATCAACTCGCGCTGTCCGCGACCAATTGGAATCAATGCATCAATCACTTTTAATCCTGTTTGTAAAGGAACATTTACCGCAGATCGATCCATTATAGCAGGGGCTGGTCGTTCTATAGGTAGGCGTTCTGGATGAGCAATAACCCCATTACCGTCAAGCGGTTCTCCCAGAGGGTTAATTACCCGACCGATGAGTGCATCACTAACTGGAATATCTGTTACCCTACCTGTTCGTTCAACAGCATCCCCTGCATTCAACAAATGATCTTCACCAAAAAGAATGGCACCAATCTCATCTTCATCTATGTTATAGGCAATTCCCAGCAGTCCATTTGGAAATTTCAACAACTCTTCAAATCCTACATTCGGAAGACCGGATACTTTGACAATGCCGGTTGACACACTCATCACTGTTCCAACTTCGCGCGAAGCAAAAGGGAAAGAATAATTTTCCCTGTTCGTGATTAAATCATCGAATGTTTTGGTGATGACATTATTAAAATCTGTTGATGACATGTTACTTTTTTTCAGGTTCCATTTCAGGTTCTTCATTCATTGTTTCAGAAATACTTTTTTCAAACGAGTTTATATATTCTGAAATACTCCATGCCAGCTTGTAGCCATTAGCTGTCAATTCAATACCGCTAATTAATTCGGGATTGACTTTAAATTCATAATGCACTTTGGCTCCTAATATTTCATCAATAGCATTTTCAATTTCCACCTGCTGTTTGTCAAGTAGCTCAAAGGCACTTCTAATTAAAACTTCGCTTGAATTAGACTTGAATGATGCAATGAATTGTTTTTTTTCAGATTCATTTAATTCATTCAATCGATTTATGAAAACAGTTACCGATTGTTCTTCTAAAGTGACAGAAGCTAAATCCATAAGTGCCTTTCTTGAAATTGCAAACACCTCCTGTTGCGTTTTTTGCGCTATTTCTCTATATGTATTTTCCTGTATTTCTTTTGATGCTTTTTTAAGTTTTGCTTCTAAAGCATTGGCTGCGCTTCTTGACTCCTCCAAAAGTTTCTCACCTTCGGTTTTACTTTCCGCAACCGCTTTATCCATTAATGCTTTCTTCTTTTCATCAAACTCATCATTTTTTTGTTTGAATTCTTCCTGCTCCTTTTTTGCCTCGGCTTTTTTTGCTTCGGCATCTTCCAGTTGAGACCTTATTTTCTTTTCCCGCTCATCAATCGCATTCAAAATGGGCTTGTATAGGAATCGCCCGAGCAATCCCACCAGAACCAGGAAATTAACGACTTGCGCAATAACTGTAAACCAATCAATTTTCATTATGAAATAATTATTTGGCGATGACTTGTGTCCAAAATGGATTAGCAAAAATGAGAATCATGGAAACCACAAAACAGTATATAGCGGTGGATTCTATCATAGCTAAACCCACAAATAATGTTCGCGTAATGGTAGGTGATGCATCGGGTTGTTGTGCTAATGCACTGAGTGCAGTTGCTACGGCTTTTCCCTCAGCGATTGCTGGAAACATACAACCAACACCGGTGGTTAATCCCGCTGTGATGATGGAGGTGATGGCGATTACTGATATATTGTCCATGATGTTATTTATTTAATTGTTTCTGAATTTATTTCTTTCGATTGTTTGTTGTCTCGCACCGCTGCGGCAATGTAAACGGTTGCAAGAATGCTGAAGATATACGCTTGCACCATTCCGGTTAATAAGCCGAGCAAATTCATAATTACCGGAAATATAAAAGGGGCGATAGTTAATAGAATTGCAACAATCAATCCACCACTCATCATGTTGCCAAACAAACGTATTGCCAATGCCAGTGTGCGTGATATTTCACTAATAAGATTAAAAGGCAACATAATAAAAGTAGGTTGCAGGTAGGATTTGAGGTAAGCCCAAACACCGCTTTTTTTTATTCCGAAAAACGGCACAGCAAGAAACACACAAACTGCTAATGCTGTGGTAGTGGAGAGTGAGCCTGTGGGGGAGTGATACCATGGGATGATGATAAACACATTGGCTGTTACAATAAACAAAAACAAGGTGCCGATAAAGCCAATGTATACTTCGGGTTTTTTCAAACCAATTTCCTGAATTTGATTTTTTATGGCAATGACAATTATTTCCAACATATTTTGCCAACGCGAAATTTGCATATCACTTTTAAGTTTGCGAGTAATCACTGCGCTG
>JBKJJB010000086.1:0-5152 GCA_046598235.1 Chitinophagales bacterium | reverse complement strand
AGATAAACCTAATCCTTCGGCAGCAATGGTAGTGGCGTTAATAGTTTTGCCTAAAGCCATTGCTTCTACAATCTTAATTCGGATGCCGCTGCCCGAAACTAAAGGCACAATCATTATTCCGTGGTCAAGAATAAATTGTTTGGCATTGGGAACTTCTCCGGCAATTACCACATTATCGCCTTTCAGGTGGGCGATGGATGCAGGCATTTTCTTTCCGGCAATTACAAAGCGAAGAGATGGAAAATTCTTTTTTACATCGCTCCACACCTTTTCAAAAAACCATTCTATACCTTGCAAGTTTGGTTGCCAATCAAAAGAGCCGATGAAGAATAAATCGTGATGGCTGCTGTTGTCTTTGAAAGTATCATCAATATCCATTCCGGCAGGAAGGACAATTGTTTTGGTGGAAGGTGAACAGTTTTTAATGGTGTCTTCATCTTCTTTACTTATCGCCATCACCATATCGCATTCAGCAAACGCGTTTACTTCATACTTCCTCAACCGCTTTACCTGTATGGACAAATACAATTTCCTAAGTAGATTTTTTTCTTCCTTTACAATTCTTTCCCAAACCACATGCTCCACATTATGCGCCCGCATCCAAATCTTTGCCTTGGAATGAGCGCGGATTATATCTATATAAGCAGAAGGCGGAAGACCATCTACATGCACTATATCAAAATCGTTCTGCTTTAAGATTTCAATTAATTTACTTCTAAACGCATCAGAAATAAACCGCTGAATAACATACGACTGCGAACTGAATAGATTTAATAAAGCATCGAGAGGTTTAATGGCATTGTCAATATTCACTGTTTCTACTTTGCCAAACTTCCCGAAAACTTCCTTCACTTTCTTTTCTTCCACAAAGTGCTTGGAAGTATTCATTGCCAGCATAGTCACATTGCAACCCGTTTCGGCATATCCTTTTACAGAGTTGAAAGCACAAATAGCACCGCCATCATTTAAAGGATAAGGCACCCGGTTAAGAAGGATTAAAATACGGATTGGCTCAGTGTTCGAAACACTCATTTGTTCTTTTAGATTTGCGCTGCGAATGTAGAAAAAGACTATCGCTAATTACTGAGGATGTACAACGGCAAAAAAGTAGTAGTAGTTCTTCCCGCTTACAATGCAGAGAAGACCTTAGAGCAAACCTATCGCGAGATTCCGCTGGATGTGGTGGATGAGTTGATATTGGTGGATGATGCCAGCAAAGACAATACTTATGAAGAAGCGAAGCGTTTGGGCATTCATCATGTAATTAAGCATGAGCGCAACAAGGGCTACGGAGGCAACCAAAAAACCTGCTACACCAAAGCACTGGAAATAGGTGCTGATATTGTTGTTATGCTTCACCCCGATTATCAATACACGCCCAAGTTGCTTATTCCCATGATTAGCATTATCGGCAACGACCTTTATCCGGTGGTGTTGGGTTCAAGAATATTGGGTGGCGGTGCGCTAAAGGGAGGAATGCCTTTCTATAAATATGTTTTCAACCGCATGTTGACCCTCAGTCAGAATATTTTGTTGGGCGAAAAGTTGTCGGAATATCATACCGGCTACCGCGCTTTCAGCAAAGAGGTTTTGAACGCTATCAATTTTAAGGTAAACAGCGATGACTTTGTTTTTGACAATCAAATGTTGTCGCAAATTTTCTATAAAGGCTTTCAGATTGCTGAAGTTACCTGCCCTACCAAATATTTTGAAGAAGCAAGTTCTATCAATTTTAGCCGCAGCGTAACTTATGGCTTAGGTTGTTTAAAGGTTTCGCTTATCCACCGACTTTGTAAATGGGGAGTGATGAAGAGTGAATTGTATTAGACGAGACTGCCTACCAAAACTTCCACCACTTTTTTTCTTCTTCCCTGGGTTGAAGTTGTTCCTGATACCAGGGCTCTGTAATTTTTACAGCATTAATAAGAATTTGGGCAAGTTCTACTGGCGGACCTTGCGAGTCTTCGCCATAAATAACACGAAATGAATAATCCAATTCATTTTTTCCCTGAAAAATAATTGAAAGCCGGCACTCTCTGCCCAATCGGTCGGGTTGTTTGATAACACCCGAGTAATTGAAAATGTCTTCATTCACAGTCATCATCAAAGCATCCAAATGTCCATCGTGTGAAATACCTTGCATTAAAGGAAGAGTTGTGTTATTAGGATTGCCGTCTCCTTTGCGGCTTATGTCTCCATCTTTTGTCAATAAAATCAGGATAGATGTCCTGTCTTCCACCTCAAGTGTAATAAGAACCTTGTTAATCAGCGGCTTAATCTGCATATCATTAATTGAACGATGAATGTAAAAATTTTATTGTGCGAAAGCAGAGAGTAATAGCGGACAAAGGCTACGAACTAGTGAATTCTGATGTCCGTTTTTACCCTCCCAAAAATGATTTTGCAGTTAAGTTTTATTTTCTATTCTTGCACCACACAGTTATAAGAAATCTTAATACGAAATGAAAGCACCTCAACGCAAAAAATTCACTTTAGAATATATCGTCCGTTCTTCTCCTGCCATCCTGTTTGAATTTGTTACCCAGCCCGACAGCATGGCACAGTGGTTTTGCGACCATTGCGATTCGCAGGATGATATCTTCATTTTCGGATGGAACGGTGTTTTTCAACGCGCGCGTCAGGAAATAATGATTGATGATGAGTTGGTGAACTACCACTGGGAAGAAACCAAGAAGGATGAATTCTTTTCTTTCCGCGTTTATAAATCCGAAATTTCGAACGATACTGTTTTAGAAATCACTGACTTTGCCGATGCCAAAGAGGTAAAAGAGCAATCTTTCCTTTGGGACAGACAAGTAGAGGATTTGAAACACGCCATCGGAGCATAGGCATAAACGCCCTGCCGTTTATTTCATCTCATACTTCTTTACTTAGATTTGCGTTACTCATGCGCATGAAGAAATTAGATTGGCTGGTTATCAAAAGTTTTATCGGTCCGTTTATACTTACGTTCTGGATTGCCCAGTTTGTGTTGGTAATGCAGTTTCTGTGGAAATATATTGACGACCTTGTGGGCAAAGGACTAAGTTCTTTTGTGCTGATAGAATTAATCATTTACGCATCCGCCAGTTTGGTTCCTCTTGCTCTTCCGCTTGCTGTGTTGCTGGCTTCCATTATGACTTACGGAGCCTTTGGCGAGCATCTTGAACTTACTGCGGTGCGCTCAGCGGGGGTCTCGTTGCTTCGCTTTATGCGCCCTTTAGTTATCACAGTTATTTGTATCAGTCTTTTTGCGCTTTTCTTCTCCAACAATGTTATGCCTTACAGCAATCTTAAATTTCGGTCGCTGTTGTACGATATCAGTCACCAAAAACCTACAGTGGCGCTTAAGTCCGGTATTTTTTACAACGGTATCAACGGCTATTTCATTAAAACAGAAGATAAAGATGATGAAACCAACACGCTAAAGGGTATTACTGTTTACGACCACACCAGCGGACAGGGCAACGACCATGTAATTACCGCAGAGAAAGGTAGCATGACACAAGATGAAGAAGCTATGGCGCTTACGCTCAGGTTAGAGAATGGCAAACAATACCGCGAGATGGATCCCAAAGACCCGAAAGATGCCAGCGATAATACTTATAAGATGGTAAGCACCACTTTTAAATCGTGGGAGAAAAGATTTGATCTTTCAGAGTTTCAACTGAATCGGACAGATGAAAGTTTTTTTAAAGACCTTAAACAGATGATGAATCTGAAACAGCTTTTTAATGCAGTGGACACTATTAAAATGGATGAAGCAAAATTAAATGCAGGAATGTCAACCGCTACGGTTTCATATTACAACATGAAAAAATTCGGACTCGATACTTTAAATGCACAACCCTTAAGTCCACCTGCTGAGTTTAAAAATATCAGTGTTCTATTGAATGGCTATGATAAAAATGCACGCATTCAGGTAATGGAGCGCGCCATGACTAAAGCACGAAACGTTAAGAACATGACCGACATGACTTCCAAACAACTTGAATATAAAGACAGAGACCTTGTTAGTTATATGATAGAGGTGTATCGAAAGTTTACCTTATCAATTGCCTGTTTGGTTTTGTTTTTTATTGGTGCACCGCTGGGTTCAATTATTCGTAAAGGCGGATTGGGCTGGCCCCTCTTTTACTGCGTTCTCTTCTTTATCGTTTATCATGTTACTTCTATTATTGGCGAGAAGTTAGCGGAGAATAATATCCTTACTGCTTTCGGAGGCATGTGGCTTTCTACCTTTATTCTGTTGCCTGTGGGGCTTTTCTTTACGCTCAAAGCAACTAACGATTCTAAAATTTACAGCACCGATTATTATCGCAATCTCATCAGAAAATTACTTCCCGCAAAAGTATAGACCTTTGAAAACATTCCTTTACCAAAACCGCATATTCCTTTCTCTCTATCTGTTTTTTTTAATTGCAGGAGGAATTATCATCGGCATTTACGAGCAAGGCGATGAAATACTTTATTTCAATTCGCTCCACACTTCTTTTCTGAGCGAGATATTTAAACGCACTACACAGTTAGCAGAATTTCCATTGATGATTCTCATTCTGTTGATTGCCATTTTTCAGAGCTACGGGAAAGGATTATTGCTGTGGGTTAACTCACTATTTATTTTTGCAGGTGTTCAATTTTTTAAGAAAATAGTATTTGCCGATCAGGTTCGTCCTTCTATATTTTTCGAAGGCAAAGCTCAACTCGATTTTGTGCAGGGCATAGAAATTGCGCGCTACCACAGCTTTCCATCGGGACATACAGCTACTGCTTTTGCTCTCTTTTTTATGTTGAGTATTCTTACAAAAGATAAACGATGGAGTTTTCTGTTCTTTACTTTTGCTTTAATGGTGGGAGTTTCGCGCGTGTATCTGTTGCAGCACTTCTTCCGCGATATATATTTCGGGTCGCTATTGGCTATGATAATTACTTCGGCTTTCTACTTAACTTTCGCTCAGTCGGGGTTTTACAATAACCTTCGGTGGAAAGACAAAGCGTTGTTTAAATGATTGAACATTTACGAAAACAGATTCTCCGGTTTCCTACCCAACTTCTGCTGATTGCAATTGGTATATTGTTGTTTTTCCCTTTTACCGGCAATGTGCATTTGTTTGATTGGGATGAGATAAACTTTGCCGAAAGCGCGCGCGAA
>JBKJJB010000354.1:0-3276 GCA_046598235.1 Chitinophagales bacterium | reverse complement strand
GAGAGAAGAAATACGCCATGCGCTTATGGATTGATCCCATGAAACTGAGCGCTTACAATCTCACTTTTACGGATATTCAAAATGCGCTGAACAGAGAGAATGTTGAATTGCCTGCTGGGAAAGTTTATGGTGACAACACAGAACTGACAGTAAAAACTTTTGGTCGCCTAACCACTGAAGAAGATTTTAATAGTCTCATCATCAAAAGCAGCGATAACCAAACCATACGTTTGCGGGATGTAGCTACAGCCATGCTGGGTCCTGAAAATGAAGAAACTATTTTAAAAGAAAAAGGTGTGCCGATGGTAGCTCTTGCCATCAACCCGCAACCAGGAAGCAACTATGTAGAAATTGCCGATGAGTTTTACAAACGCTACGAGCAAATCAAAAAAGATTTACCTGCCGATATAAAACTTGATATTGCGCTCGATCAAACCGTTTTTGTAAAACGCTCTATTAAAGAAGTTGGCGAAACACTTGCCATTGCATTTCTTCTCGTTGTAATCATTATCTATCTCTTTTTCCGCGACTGGCTGATTGCTCTTCGTCCGCTTATTGATATTCCGGTTTCGCTGATTGGTGCATTCTTCATTATGTATATGGCAGGCTTTACGATTAATGTGCTGACCTTGCTTGCAATTGTTCTTGCAACAGGATTAGTAGTGGATGACGGAATAGTGGTAACGGAAAATATTTTCAAGAAGCTCGAAGCAGGTATGGATAAATACCGCGCAGCAAAAGAAGGAAGTGAGGAGATTTTCTTTGCTGTTATTGCCACTTCTATTACACTCGCTGTAGTTTTTCTTCCTATTATTTTCTTGCAGGGTTTTGTCGGAAGTCTTTTTCGCGAATTCGGAATTGTGGTGGCAGGTGCGGTATTGATTTCTGCTTTTGTATCACTTACACTTACTCCTGTTTTGAATGTGTTGCTTACCCGAAAAGGAAACCAGCACGGATGGTTTTATCACAAAACAGAACCATTCTTCGAATCATTGGATAACGGCTATCGCGAAATACTTTCCAACTTTATGAAACGCAGATGGTTAGCGTTTCCGATTCTCGCAGTTTGTGTTTTGCTTATTGCCTTCATTGGAAAAAACCTGCAAAGCGAATTAGCACCTATGGAAGACAGAAGTGTTTTCCGCTTAACTGTTTCTACTCCCGAAGGAACATCCTACGATTACATGGATAAATACATCACTAAGCTCACGAACTTTATGATGGATTCTGTTCCCGAAAATAAAATTGTGCTGAGTGTAACGGCTCCGGGCTTTGCCGGTAGCGGTGCGGTGAATACCGGTTTTGTTCGCGTACGTCTAAGCGAGCCGGACGAAAGAGAAAGAACACAGCAGGAGCTTGTTCAATATGTTTCAAAAAATATGATGCGCTTTAATGAAGGCAAAGCATTTCCTATTCAGGACCAAACTATTTCGACAGGAGGTGCCGCAAGATTTGGTTTGCCGGTGCAATTTGTAGTGCAGAATCTCGACTTCGAAAAAATAAAAGATAAGCTTCCTAAATTTTTAGAAGAAGCAAACAAGCATCCTACATTTCAGGGAGTAGATGTGAATCTGAAATTCAACAAACCCGAACTGCAAATTGAAATTGATCGCTTAAAGGCGAGCGAGTTGGGCGTAAGTGTCCTCGATATTTCTCAAATTCTTCAGTTAGCATTGAGCGGACGAAGACTTGGTTACTTTATCATGAACGGAAAACAATATCAGGTTATCGGGCAAGTAGATAGAGACAACCGCGATGAGCCGTTGGATTTAAAATCGTTTTACGTGCGCAGCAACAAAGGCGAAAATATTCAGTTAGATAACCTGGTGAAAATTGAAGAGCAAAGTAATCCTCCGCAGTTGTATCACTTCAATCGTTATAAATCAGCAACTGTTCAGGCGGGTCTTGCCCCCGGTAAAACTATCGGTGACGGAGTTGCTGCCATGGAAGAAATTGCCGCAAAAGTTTTAGATGAGAGTTTCACTACTTCACTTTATGGTGCATCCAGAGACTATTCTGAAAGTTCTTCCAATACCATGTTTGCATTTGTGCTTGCGCTCATTTTAATTTTCCTGATTCTAGCAGCACAGTTCGAAAGTTTTGTTGATCCGCTCATTATCATGTTTACCGTTCCTCTTGCCATTGCAGGTGCTTTGCTGAGTTTATGGATGTTCAATCAAACGCTGAACATCTTTTCTCAAATCGGAATTATTATGCTGATTGGTTTGGTTACCAAGAACGGAATTCTTATTGTGGAGTTCGCCAACCAAAAGCGAAAACAGGGGGAAGGAAAACTGGAAGCGGTAATAGATGCAGCCGCGATGCGTTTGCGCCCTATCCTCATGACCAGTATAGCCACCGCATTAGGTGCTGCTCCTATTGCATTCGCGTTAGGAGCGGGAGCAAGCAGCCGGGTTTCATTGGGTATTGTAATTATCGGGGGTATTATGTTCTCGCTGATACTTACGCTGATTGTTATTCCGGCTATGTATTCTTTTATGTCAAGAAGCCCCAAGAAGAATGTTGAATAGAATAATACTGACAGGCGTTTTGCTTTTTGCGGCTGAAATTTCTTTTTGCCAGGATGTACTTACCGTGGAGCAGGCTGTAGAAATTGCATTGAAAAATAACTACGATATTCTGTTGGCTAAAAACGAGGCAAAGATTGCCGATAGAAATAATACAATTGGCAATGCCGGCATGTTACCTACCGTAAATGCTACAGTTGCCGACAACTACTCACTCAACAACCTCAATCAGAAATTTACCAACGGAACCGAAATTAATCGCAATGATGTAACGGGTAATAACATCAATGCCGGGGTTGCGCTCAACTGGACTTTGTTTGATGGCTTGAGAATGTTTGCCGCTAAAGGAAGATTGAAGAGACTGGAAGAAATCGGAGAGTTGCGATTTAAAAATGAAATGCAAACGGTGGTGGCCAATGTGATGAATGCCTATTATGATGTGGTTCGCGCGCAACAACAGGTAAAAGCGATTGATGAAGCGATAGGAATTTCGGATGAACGGGTAAAGCTGGCTGATATGAAATTCCAAGTGGGCAGTTCAAGTAAAGTGGATTGGTTGCAGGCTAAGGTTGATTTGAATGAACAGAAAAGCAATCTGCTTACACAAAAGAAAATTATTGAGCAGCGCAAAGGCGATTTAAATAATCTGCTGTCGCGAAACATTGAAACAGATTTTACTGTTACCGATTCTATTCCCTTCGCTGAACCGAAAGTTACTTCTGATTTGGAAAAGAATTTTCAATTGCAG
>JBKJJB010000165.1:0-4766 GCA_046598235.1 Chitinophagales bacterium | reverse complement strand
ATTATATTCTTACGAATGCGACTTAGGCGATGGCTGGGAAGATGCTGAAGTTCATAAAGACACGCCTGACGCGCGGGAGAAAGCATTGAAGATGGGAGCGAATATTATCCGTTACGTTTTCAGTAATTGACGATTGATATCATCTATCAACTGCGGACCTTCATAAATAAATCCTGTATAAAGTTGAATTAAATCTGCACCTGCTTTTATCATCTCCACTGCATCCCTTACAGTCATTATTCCCCCTACACCAATCACAGGAATTTGAGATTTTGATTTGATATATCGAACTACTTCAACACTTCTCTTGGTTAATGGCTTTCCGCTCAATCCTCCTGCTCCAAAGTTTTCAATTTCTTCTTTGGTGTACGTAAGTCCTTCTCTTGAAATAGTAGTATTGGTTGCCACTATTCCCTGAATTTTTGTTTGCTGCACCACACTTATCACATCATCTATCTGCTCGTTGGTAAGGTCTGGGGCAATTTTGAGCAGAATCGGTTTTGCTTTTTCTTTTGACTGATTTATGTTTTGCAATGAATTTAAAATAGCAGAAAGCGAATCTTTATCCTGCAAGGCACGAAGTCCAGGCGTGTTGGGCGAACTTACATTCACCACAAAGTAATCGGCATAATCGAAAAGCATTTTAAAGCAATACTCATAATCGCGGATGGCATCTTCGTTCGATGTAATTTTATTCTTGCCGATGTTTGCCCCAACGATAATATTTGTTTTTCTGCGCTTCAGTTTTTGCGCGGCTACTTCGGCTCCTACATTATTAAACCCCATGCGATTGATAAGTGCCTTATCTTTTATCAACCTAAACGAACGCGGTTTATCATTGCCCGGTTGGGGTTTGGGAGTAATGGTTCCCACCTCTACAAAACCAAAACCCATCATTCCCATTTCGTCAATCACATCTCCGTTTTTATCCAATCCGGCAGCAAGCCCAACAGGATTTGGAAAATCTAAACCAAAAAGATTGCGATGCAGTGATGTATGCTCAATTCCTTTACCGGCAAACAGTTTAATAAGCGGTGGAAACTTACCTGCTAATTCAAGATTGTGAATTGTAAAATTATGAGCTTCTTCGGGGTCAAGTTGAAAAAGAAACTTTCTGGCGAGGGAATAAAAATTCATGCAAGCGAAAGTAGAAATTAACCTCTCATCAAAGTAATCTCTGTCACTTCGGGGAGTATTCCCACTCTTCCCGGGTAACCGAGAAAACCAAATCCGCGATTTACATATAGATATTGTTTCCCTTCATTGTACAAACCTGCCCATTGCTTGTAGAGATATTGCGAGGGACTCCACTTGAGCCAACGGCTTTCGATACCGAACTGCGCCCCATGAGTATGTCCGCTTAAAGTCAAATCAATATCAGGATATTTTGTGCGCACTTGCGAATCCCAGCTTGATGGGTCGTGACTCATCAGTATCTTAAAAGGAATTTCTTCCGTGCCGCTATATGCCTTATCGAACTTGCCGTACTTCGCAAACCTTCCTCCTCCCCAATTTTCTATTCCAAGAATAGCAACCTTTTCACCGTTGCGCTCAAGCACACGGTGTTCATTCATCAATAAATCCCAACCTAAATTTTTATGAATGCCTTTGAACTTTTCAAAGTTCGCTTTCTTCTCCTCCGGTGTATCCCACGAAACATAATCGCCATAATCATGATTGCCGGTGATAGAAAATACTCCGTGCTTTGCTTTTAGCTTATCAAACACATGTATGTAAGGTTCCATTTCATCAGCAACATTATTTACTAAATCTCCGGTAAAAAAAATTACATCAGCATTCAACGCATTTATTTTCTGAATCACTTTTTCAATCGGTTCTGTCTTGGTAAAACTTCCTGAATGAATATCCGAAAGTTGAATAATTTTAAATCCATTGAACGCTTCGGGGAGATTTGGAAACTTAATGGTGGTTTTTTTAAATTGATAATTGTAAGCATTGGCAATAACTCCATAAATTAAAGTTCCTGCGGGAATAGCAGCTGCTATCAAAGCTGCTTTGCTCAAAAATTCGCTGCGTGTAATTCCGCTTGAAGCTAAGGCCGGAGAGGAAGAAAATTTAGAAGCAATAAACTTGAAACCTCTTACTATATCTTCCGGGAAAAGGAATAAGAGAACAACCAATTTTGAAATAAGAGCAACAAAAAAAATTACTGCAAAATAAGTTCCGATAGTTCTCGGAAGATATTTATAAAGAAAAGGGCGGTAAGAAGCGAACAGTACAAACAGCCCGATAGTGATTCCCCAGTAAATCCATTTGGCTGTTCTAATGTTGTCGGGTTGTATAGCAGTTTTTATTGCCTGCCAGCCATAGAACTCAATGCTTCCGTAAATCAATAGAACTACCGAGAAGAATAAGATAGACTGCAACATTCTAAAAATCATTTAGGTTATCACGAACGAAGCGGCAATTTATTTGAAATTGGAAGACCAGTATGAGAAAATTTGCAAACCACTATAATATAATGCTACGGCCGAATCAATTTTTTATTTCTTTGATTCTGTTTCCAACAGAACAGATATTTGTATCAGAAAAATGAAAAAATATTTAATTGTTTTTTGCCTTTTGCTTCTTGCCTTCTGCGTTTCGTATGCACAACTCACCGAGCAAAAAAAATCATACACCCGTGCCGATACACTTCGCGGTGCGCTTAGAGCTGAACGAACCTGCTATGATGTTACCTTTTATGATTTGAACGTGAAGATAGATACCGGTGAGCGATCAATAACCGGTAGTAATAAAATTGTATTTAAAACATTAGAAGATTTTCAAACACTTCAAATTGATTTGTTCGAAAACATGAAAATAATTTCGATTGCTTCAGCAGGTAAAGAATTGAAATATCGTAGAGAATTCAATGCGGTGTTTGTTGAAATGAATGCAAGAATGAAAGTTGGCGAGACAGGAGAAATAGCAGTGAGTTACTACGGTAAGCCAACTGTTGCCAAACGCGCTCCTTGGGATGGCGGTTTTGTATGGACTTATGATAAGAATGGAAAGCTTTGGGCAGGTGTTGCCTGCGAAGGAGAAGGAGCTAGTTTGTGGTGGCCCTGCAAAGATTACTTGGGCGATGAACCTGATAGTATGAGAATATCATGCACCATTCCTGATGGATTGAAATGTATTTCGAATGGAAATAAAGAGGGTGAAGTATTAAATACGGATGGCACAAATACTTTTAAATGGTTTGTGAATTACCCTATCAATAATTACAACGTTACGCTCAACATTGGCGACTACGTTTCATTTCACGATGAATACGAAGCAGAAGATAAAAGCCTGCCCGACTACGGTCAGGCGGGCAAACTCGCACTTGATTATTATGTGATGCGGTATAATCTCGACAAGGCGAAATTGCAATTCACTCAGGTAAAGCCGATGCTGAAATGCTATGAAAAGTATCTAGGCAAGTATCCTTTTTGGAAAGATGGATATGCCTTGGTTGAAACTCCGTATCTGGGAATGGAGCATCAAGGAGCAATTGCCTATGGCAACAAATATCTTACAGGATATGCAGGCTCTGACTATTCCCGCATTGGTTTAGATTTTGATTACATCATCATTCATGAAACTGCGCATGAGTGGTGGGGAAACAGTGTCACTTGTAAAGACCTCGCTGATATGTGGATTCACGAAGGGTTTGCTACTTATACCGAAGCAATTTATGTGGAGTGCATGTTTGATTATAACACTGCTTTAAAGTATATCAACGCAAAAAAAGCACATGTAGGCAACAAGAAACCGGTAGTTGGAAAGTATGATGTAAATGACGAAGGAAGTGGAGATATGTATGCAAAAGGTGCCTTGTTTCTGAATACACTTCGTCATGTTGTAAACGATGACAAACTTTGGTGGAGTTTGATAAAAGGAATGAGTGACACCACTTTTAAAATGAAGAATATCGGTTACGAAGATGTAGTGAAGTATTTTAATCTGAAAACAGGAATAGATTTAACCGCAGTATTTGACCAGTATCTGAAGTATGCAGATATTCCGGTGTTTGAATACAAATTGAAGAAACAGAAAAAGGGAGAGTTTGAGTTGAGTTATCGCTGGCAAACGGATGTGAAGAATTTTAAAATGCTTGCTTTTATTTCATTCGGAGGAAACTCTAAGCAGCTAATAAATGCAACGAATGATTTTCAGACGCTTACAATCAAGCTGAAAAAAGAAACAGACTTTAACGTAAATGAGGATTTGATGTATATTGAAGTGAAGAAAGGTATTTGAAGAATAAACAGTAAAACCAAAGTATAATGTCACATAAAATTTCTCTTACTCAAATTGCCGAACACCAATTTGATGTTTTACAAAATGGAAAAACAATTCGCGTTGATAGTTCAGGCGATGAAGGTACTACCGGAGTTCGCCCTAAAGCATTGATTCTGTCATCGCTTGCCGGATGCACCGCTATTGATGTAGTAGATATACTCAAGAAAATGCGCGTTGAATATTCCGGCTTTAGAATTGATGTTGCAGGAGAACTGACTGAAGAAATTCCAAAAATTTATCAAACTATTCATCTCACTTATTTCATCAAACTTCAAAACGAAGACGATAAAAGTAAGATGGAGAAGGCGGTTAATCTCTCACAAGAAAAGTATTGCGGTGTAAGTGCTATGGTGCGAAAGTTTGCTGATTTGAAAGTGAAGATTGAGTATCTGTAACATAGTCTGAAAAGATTCCGATTATATTCGTTCCACCTAACCCAACCAATATGTATACAGGCTTACTCCACAGTCACCAGC
>JBKJJB010000082.1:0-4557 GCA_046598235.1 Chitinophagales bacterium | reverse complement strand
CAATGCAATCGGCTTTGTGATTATCGTAAGCATCGGTTCCCGCATATACATCGCTTTTTACCGGGTTCTTGCTGATTTTGCTGAATACCTCAGTGGCAAAACCTTTTGCTTTTAAGTCGTCAACAATTGCTTTGAAGAAACCAAGTTGTGCCACATTAGGGTCGGTAACAACCAGCGGACGCTTGATATCATTCTTCTTTAAATAATCGGGAAGTTCTTTTATAACACCCGCACCAAAGCGGATGGTGGTAGGGAAATTGAATTGGCTAATAGACATTAGACATTAGATTTTAGACATTAGACGAATGCAAAAATGAGGCGCGAACTTACACCCGCCAATCGGAAAAGAAAAACTTTGGAGAATCAATTTTCCCGAAGCAAGAAAATTCTTAAACGATTTATAATTATAAACAGTTGCTTCAATCTTTCTGCAAGTTCCGAAACTTGCCTAAGTTGCAGGATAATCGCAGAGCGTATGAAAAAGTTGGTTGTGTTATTCAGTTTAATTTATGGAACCGTTCAAGCGCAGAATTTTTCGTGCTGCATGAATAGCTCGGTCAATCATCAAAATAATTTGCTGGCCATGAATGAATCTTTCGCCAGCGCGCACCTGGTTCCTGAACCGTTTACTTTAGAAAATCCAAAAGGCACACTCATTCCGTTTAAGGCTATGGACGGCAAAGAAGCTTTTGCGTATTTGATAAAGTCACCCAAGCCGACTGAGAAGGTGCTTTTTGTGTTTCACGAATGGTGGGGACTGAACGACTACATTAAACAGGAAGCCGAAAAGTTGCATGCGGAGTTGGGTGACGTGGATGTGTATGCCATTGATTTATATGACGGCAAGGTTGCAGCCACTGTTCCCGAAGCGCAAAAGCTGATGGGCGAAATGAAAGAGGAGCGCAGCAAGGCGATTATCAATGGTGCTATTCTTTTGGTGGGGCGCAAGGCGAAAATTGCGAGTATCGGTTGGTGTATGGGCGGTGCGTGGTCGTTGCAATCGGCTTTGCTCGAAGGCAAACAGGCGGTGGGCTGTGTGATGTATTACGGTATGCCCGAATCGGATGTGAAAAAATTAAAAATGCTTCGTTGCGATGTGCTGGGAATTTTTGCGTTGAAAGATGGCCACATTACCCCCGAGATTGTGAAGCAGTTTGAAGCCAATATGAAAAGCGCGAAGAAGGAAACGACCATTTATAACTACGACAGCTTTCATGCCTTTGCCAATCCGAGCAACCCACGCCATAATAAAGAGTATGCGGACGATGCACATGCCAAGGCGCTGACATTTCTGAAAGAGAAATTATATGCGAAGTAGTTTTAGCCCTACTTCTTTATCCATTTTATAATTCCTGAATTTCCTTCTGCATTTGTAATACGCAGAAAATAAATTCCAGCGGAAAAACTGCTCACCGATATAGCTTTGGCTTTATTAGCCGAAAAAATTTCTTTCCTGAAAATTTTTCCTGCTACATCCGATATGTCAATACTCAGAAATTCTGCGGTGGCAGTTTCGATAAACAATTTATCGGCAGCAGGATTAGGAAACACCATCAGCTTTAAAGAAGAAAATTCAACAATGCCTGTGCTGGAATTAGTGTTTATAAAATTCATACAAGTAGCAATGTCGGTAGTAAGCGCAGAATAGTTCATCGTGTGCCCGATGCCTTGCGGAGAAACTTTCAAAAACGGAACTTCACTTCCGCTGAAAATGCTTTCGATTTTTGCTGCGCCCGTTTGCGATACCACATCGGTAGTGCCGCGACACATACAAATAGGAGGAATAGGCGCGGCAAAGGTGGTATCAATATTTGGATACAACAGCGAGCCGTAGAAACCGGGCGCAAACCATATCAATCCCTTTACCGGATACACAGGGTCTTCGAGTGTATAATGTGCCGCCACATCGCTTCCTGCCGAGTAACCGCACAAATAAGTTTTGCTCAAATCGGTTTGATACCAAGCAGTAATCGAATCCATCGCTTCGTTTATCACCGCTTTACTTTTGGCAATGAACGTGGCGTTTTCCTGACCCAGATAGGGTTCGGCACAAGCCAGCAAAAAGCCATAGTTATCGCTGGTGGCAGTAAGGTAAGTGCGTATATCAGCACTATTATTCGGGTCGCCCAAACCATGCAGACCAATCATTACACTTCCTCCCGATGCCGGATAATTGGCAGGAACATGCACCCATATTTTAATAGAATCAGTTCCTAATTGAGCATCGCTTGCAGGAAAAGAAAAATAAATATCCTGTGCGGGTTGAGCGGCAAGTAACACCGGAAAGAAAAAGAAGAGTAACAGTTTTTGCATAAAATTCTTTTTCGAAAGTAACAATGCCATATCATCTGCAAAGTTTTCTGATTACTTCTTCGTGCTGAGGAAACTCCCGAACCAACACATCGGCTTTGGCTAATTCGAAATCGGCAAAGTCGAAACCGGGAGCTACCGTGCAGCCAACCAATGAATAAGAGTTTTTATCGGCAGGTTTAGAAGCAAACCAACAACCCGCTTTTACCACCGCCTGAAAAGTTTCTCCGTTTTCAGGATTGTTGCCTATTTTGAGAATCTCCAGTTTACCATCGAGGTTAATTACATATACATTTAAAGTACCACCACTGTAGAAGTGCCATATCTCATCGCTTTTAATTCTATGAAAAGAAGAGAACTGCCCACCCTCTAGCAGAAAATAAATAGCGGTGCAAAAACTTCTTTCACCCTCAAAGCGGTTGGGCAGATGTTCTTTCAAAATTACCTCCTCGCTGCGGTATGTTTCTTTATACCACCCACCTTCGGGGTGCCGCTGCATCTTAAATTTTTCGATGAAGTAGGAGGCGGTGTGGGGCATGGGGTAAAAATAAAAAGACCGCTGAAAAGGAGCGATTCAGATTGGGTGGGTGTAGGTAGTGAATTCTTTGAAACCTGGTTTGATAGTTAAAAAATGGCAGATACTTATCTACTGTTTTTTTTACTGTTTATTTTTAATTCATTCAGTTCCTTTTCTAGTTCCTTGATATGTTTCTTTAAATAGTTGTTATTTTCTGATTGTAGTTCATTCATCACCTCCAATTTTTTCAACTCTTTTTCACTTTTAAGCAAATCCGATTCAAGTGATTTGGCTTCATAAATCAGTGAATCTCCTGGAGTTATGCTTATGCTTTTCCCCCCTTTAACGAAATAAGAAAACAAGTTCACTTTTATTATTTCACTTACAGAAAATATTTGACCAACTGACCAATCAGGTCTTTTAAGCCATAGGCTGAAGTTAGTTTTATCATAACCCATTTTCTCGTAAACAGATCGATGTTTCAATCCTTTTTGTTTAAGAATGTCTCTTATAAGCCTACCACAATGTATAGGCGATTTAAATGTCTTTTTCATTGTAAAAAATGTTATGTAAAAGTATTCGTAATCTATTTTCGGAATTATATTATCTCCAAATACCTCTTGGTTTCCCAAGCGGTAACTACAACTACCCTACTATTTTATCGGGATTTTGGCGAGCATCAAAAATATCGGTAATAAAAATAGTTTCTCCCTCTATCCTATAAACAATTTTGTAATTGCCCTCTACCATTCTGCGGTGATTCAAATTCAGAGGTTCTAAAAATTCTTCCTTCTGCCCAATGTGCGGATTATCCTTCAATATTTTTAGTTTTTCGATAATGCCTTGCTTTATTTTATCAGCAATCTTTTTGCTTACCAATTCTTTGTAGTAATCGTGAATTTGGCGGAGGTGCTGCTTAGCGGGTTCTGTAACAACTAATCGCATGTTACCAATTCTGCATTTCCTTTTCTAAATCTTCCAAAGAGGTTACTTTATTTTCGGCTATCGCTTTTTCCGATTCAAGGGCGCGGTTAATTAAATCTTCGCGCGTTAGCTTTTTAAAAGGTGGCTGGTTGGCAAAGCCAATGAGTTTCTTTATGGCATCTATGATACCCTCATCGTTGATGGCATCAATTTTTTCTTTCAGCAATTTTTTTTCGAGGATAAGATTCATAACAAAAATTTATCCGAAGGTAATAAATAAAAATGTGAGAGAATACGCACCTCAACAAACTAAATTATCTCCAAATACCTCTTCAACTCCCAATCGGTAACTACTTTGGCAAACTGTTTCCATTCCCACTCGCGGGTTTGGGTAAAGTGCTGCACAAATTTTTCTCCGAACAGTTCATTCGCAATTTTTGAATCGCGCATGGCTACGGTGGCATCGTGTAAGTTCTTCGGAAAGCGTCCATTGCTTTCATCGCGGTAACCGCTGCCGCGGGTGGCAGGTTGTTTCAGTTTCAAACCTTTTTTAATTCCATACAAACCCGCAGCAAGGCAAGCCGCCATGGCAAGATACGGATTGGTATCGCTGCCTACTACTCTTGTTTCTAAGCGCGAAGATTTACTTCCGCCCGGCAAAGCACGCAGTGCCACGGTGCGGTTATCAATGCCCCAGGTAACAGTAGTAGGTGCCCAGTAACCTTCGCACAAGCGTTTGTAAGAATTGATAGTAGGAGCAACCATCGGCAAAATAAACGGCAGACAATACAACTGCCCAGCGATAT
>JBKJJB010000011.1:0-8068 GCA_046598235.1 Chitinophagales bacterium | reverse complement strand
TTTCTCTATTCTATGGGAAAGAAGGTAGAGGAGAAGAAGAAAGCATCTTCATCATCCGATAATGCACCTCCTGTTTCAAAACCGGTTTCACCTCCTGTAGCCAACCCGTTGGAAGATATAATGCGCGAGTTAAAACGGAAACAGGCAGAAGCAGAAGCGCAAAAGAAGGTAGCAACACCTCAACCCAAACCGCTTACTTCTTATCAGCAAAAGAAACCACAGAAGGAAGCATCAATAAGAGAAACCAAGAAGGCAACTTTTGCCGAAGGCTCTACTAATTACGAACCTGTTTATCAGCGGGAAGTTACAGCCGAAGAAAAGATAGAGCGCGGAAATATTCGGTTGAAAAACGAAGGCATTTACAAAACTCAAACTATCGAAGAAGCACAAATAGAGTCGGATACAAATAGAGATTTCGCTTTTGAGTTAGATGCGCGCCAGGCTTTTATTGGTTCAGTAATTTTTGAAAGGAAGTATTGATTCATGACAGAAACAAAAAGTAAAATATTTATTGAGAAGAACTCTCTTCAGCAGTTTTCGAAATTTATCTCAAGTCACACTTTTTCTTCTCTCTTTATTCTTGTTGATGAGAATACTGTGAAGCATTGTTATCCAAAGCTGATTCAGCTATTGCCATCACATCACATTGTTCAGATTGAAGCAGGAGAAGAATGCAAAACGATTTCTGCCTGCGAAACAATTTGGCAAAAACTTACTTCAGAGAATGCAGATAGAAATAGTTTGCTTATCAATTTGGGTGGAGGAGTTGTAGGAGATATGGGTGGATTTGCGGCAGGATGTTATAAGCGGGGAATTAAGTTTATCAATATTCCTACTACACTTTTATCTATGGTAGATGCCAGCGTAGGAGGGAAGACTGGTATTGATTTTATGAATTTCAAAAATCAAATTGGGCTCTTCAACGAACCGGAAGCAGTTTTTATTGATACCGGCTTTCTTCAAACACTTTCTGAAAGAGAATTGCTTTCTGGATTTGCAGAAGTGATAAAACATTATCTGATTGCCGACAAAAATTTATTTGAAGAAATTAGAAATCAGAAATCAGAAATCAGAAATCTTGCATGGAATGAAGTGGTTGCAAAGAATGTAAGCATCAAAGCGAAAATTGTTGAACAAGACCCACACGAAAAGAATATTCGCAAGGCACTCAACTTTGGTCATACTATCGGGCATGCAGTGGAGAGTTATTTTCTGAAAGATGAAAATAAAAAGCTGTTGCACGGAGAAGCCGTAGCAGCAGGAATGATTGCTGAAAGTTTTCTCTCTGTAAAACTGAATCTTCTTTCTGAAGAGGAATTGAATTCAATTGCAAAACTCATTCTTCATTATTTCAAATTGCCAATTGTTCCTGAGGCAGATTTTAAAACTATCCTTGAGCTGATGAAGCAGGATAAGAAGAATGTATCTCAAAAAACTCAATTCTCTTTATTAAATGGCATTGGTAACTATAGCATTAATAATTCCGTTGAAGAGGATGCTATAATTGATTCGTTGCGGTATTACAACAGTTTGCTTTCATGAGTTCGGTGAAAATTTCACATCCTACCAAAAGGATAAATACACGCATCCGTATTCCCGGGTCGAAGAGTGAGAGCAACCGCTTACTTGTTCTTAATGCTCTTACAGGAAATAAGCTAAGTATTGAAAACCTTTCTACTGCGCGCGATACTCAAAACCTGATTAAGGTTCTTGCATCTGCTGATGAAAGGGTGAATGTGTTAGATGCAGGAACGAGTATGCGTTTTCTTACTGCTTATTATAGTGCTACTAACCAAAAGAAGATAATTACAGGCAGCGAGCGTATGTGCGAGCGACCTATTCATCCGTTGGTTAATGCATTGATTGATTTAGGTTTCGATATTCGCTATGTAGGTAAAGAAGGATTCCCTCCACTAGAAATATGTCCTGTCAATCTTTCTAAAATAGAGAACGAAGTTTCTATTGCAGGAAATATCAGCAGCCAATACATTACTGCACTGTTACTCATTGCTCCGTTTCTTGAAAAGGGATTGAAAGTAAATTTTACCACTGAACTTACTTCGCGGCCTTATATTGAAATGACTTTAGGAATACTTCAACAGTTGGGAATGAAGTATGATTGGAAAAACAATTCTGTTTTTGTTTCTAACTCCTCCTTCCTAACTCCTCAATCCTTCATTGTTTCTGGCGATTGGTCTTCGGCTTCATATTGGTATTCCATCGCTTTTCTGGCTGATGAAGCAGAAATATTTTTAGAAGGATTACATGATGACTGGAGCCAGGGAGATAGAATAATGGCTGATTGGATGAAGCGTTTTGGTGTGTTAACTGAGTTTACAAGTGAAGGAGCTTTACTTAAAAAATCACAGATTAGTTATCCTCAACTGATAAAGTTAAATTTTATAGATAACCCTGATCTTGCACAAACTTTTGCCCCCCTGTTTGCTGCTAAAAACATCTACGCTACTTTTTCGGGGATTGAGAGCTTAAAGATTAAAGAAACAGATAGAGTTGCTGCGCTGCAAAATGAATTGAAAAAACTGAATATAAATTTTGATTTCGCTCCTATGTATGACTTCTATCAACTGAAAGGAGATTTCAAATTGCCTGCCACCGCTATTAAAACATACGATGACCACCGGATGGCTATGAGTTTTGCAACTGTTGCTATGTTGGGAGAAATTGAAATTGAAAACCCTGATGTGGTAAATAAATCTTATCCAGAATTCTGGAAGGATTTAGAGAAAGCGGGGTTTGTTTTCAGTTAACGAAGTCAGAGAATGCGGTTTCTCTCCGCTGGCGCAAGAATGTCTTCATCACAACTTCTCTACCGGAAATAATTATTTTTATTTCACTAAAAACTTTGTGCATGCAAGACATTGTTCTCTACAAAAAAGAAGGGCGCATAGCGCATATTACTCTCAACCGCCCCGCGCAACTAAATGCCATTACCGAAGGCATGCCGCAGGGCATCAGCGAAAAAGTAAGAATGGCTAATGAAGATGATGAAGTGCATGTTATTATTTTATCAGGTGCAGGCAAAGCGTTTTGCAGCGGCTACGACCTTAAGGAGTTTGCCGAAAAGCCGCGCCCTGTGTTGGGCAGTCAGTCTATGCCCTGGGACCCTATGGTAGATTATAAATTTATGCGCTCCTGCACCGACCACTTCATGAGCCTGTGGCGAAGCTACAAACCTGTCATTTGCAAGGTGCATGGCTATGCTGTTGCCGGTGGCAGCGATATTGCTTTATGTGCAGATATTGTTATAATGGCAGATGATGCCATGATTGGTTATCCGCCCGCACGGGTTTGGGGCTGCCCTACCACCATGATGTGGGTGTACCGCCTGGGTGCTGAAAAAGCAAAACGCATGTTGCTGACCGGTGATTTGATTAACGGCAAAGAAGCCGAGCGAATGGGATTGGTTTACAAATCGGTAACTACTGAAATGCTTGATGCAGAAGTGGAGCGATTGGCACAACGCATGGCAGGCATTCCGAAGAACCAGTTGATGATGCAGAAGATGGCTATTAACTCGACTTACAACAACATGGGGCTTGAAACTACACAAATGATGGCTACTCTTTTTGATGGCATAACCCGCCATTCTCCCGAAGGAGTGGCATTTAAAACACGGTGTGAGGAAGTGGGGTTTCAGCAGGCAGTGAAGGAAAGAGATAGCGGAGAGAAGCTGTAGAGGGTATTTATTCTCCTCTTAGAGGACGTGTGATGTTGTTCAAAGCAGGAAGGAGGAGTATCTATTTGAAGCGTTCCTGAAATAGTTTATTTTTATTGTATGGCTACAGAAAAAACAGAACCGACAACAAAAAAAATTATTTGTCCTGTTTGTGCTAAAACAAACGCTCGCTTTAATGATAAAGTGGGCATGTATATTTGTCCCGATTGCGGACATGAATGGATAGACGATATACAGAAAGACATTCCGCTGTCTGAAATAGGTCCCGGTGATTAAACAAACGCTCCTCCGGGTTTTCCGAGAATAACTTGAATGGCTTATGTTGAATCACTCATGCTACTTTCCTTTTACACCTTCATCAGCCTCAATCACTCTTTACCATTTAAGAGATCTTGCTTAAAACTGTTTATCTCCGGGCTTCATTTACTAATTTCCCCCGCTTAAAAAACTTTCATGAATCGCATCACGGTAGTAACAATGTATTTGCTGGCATCTGTTTTTTGTAATAAGCCTGCTGCTGCACAGCAACCACCCAATATTGTATTAATACTGGCTGATGATTTAGATGCCGTGGTAAGTCCGGAGTTTTTTCCTGAGGTGCTGCCCGTGCTGGACACGCTGCAAAAGCAGGGTGTTAACTTTTCTAATTCGTTTGTGCCTATTTCGGTTTGTTGTCCAAGCCGGGCAGGTTTGCTTTCAGGTAAACTGGGGCACAAAACCAACGTGATGAACAACGGAGGTTCACAGGGAGGATGGCATCAGTTCATTGACGATGAGCCAAAAGCTTTGCCTGCCCATTTAAGCAAAGCAGGTTACCGCACTTGTCTGGTGGGCAAATATCTGAACGGCTACAATGGCAAAAACGGAAAGCTGCCTGCTGTGCCTTACGGTTGGACCAACGGAAATCTTTTTATTGATAAAGGGCTGCGTCCTTACAAAGGCTATAACTACCGGTTAATGAACTGGAGCAATGGTAAAGCTTTGAGCGATACAGTTTGGAAAGCAGACCGTAACGTAACGAAGCATGGCGGTCGCGAGCAAGATTACTCTACTGATGTATTGCGCCAATGCGCTATTGAGTTTTTGAGCGATACAGAAACCAAGCAGCCCTTTTGTTTGATGGTGGTGCCCACCGCTCCTCACTTTCCGCTGGCCCCTGCCCCGAGGCATTACAACAAAACGGTTAAGCGCTGGGAGAATAGCCCCGTGCCTTCAAAGCCCAATACTTTTACAGACAACGGAAAACTGGCAAGCACTGCTGAACAGCGCGCGCCATTGGATAAAGCATGGTGGCTTCGCAAAGGCTGGAAGAAAAGACAGCGACAAAAGAATAAGGGCGGCCACCTGTTTAATTTATACTGGCATACTAACATGCCCCGCCACATTAAAGTATATAAAGATGCCGACTGGTTCAACCGAATGGGTTCGCTGTATGCGCTCAACGACTTGGTGAGCAGCCTTGTTGCTGCGCTGAAAAAGAACGGACAATGGGATAATACACTTTTAATTTTTACCAGCGATAACGGATATCAGTTTGGTAACCATGCACTGTACCAAAAGTCAACACCCTACGAAGAATCGATACGAGTGCCGCTCGTAATAAGCGGAGGCGCGTCAGTACATCTAAAGCAAAACCAAAATATCAGCGAATGGGTTATCAACCACGATTTAATGCCTACTATTCTTGAAATGTCAGGTGTGCCTGTTCCCGAAGATATAGACGGAAAATCGTTGAAGCAATACTTAGTGGCCGATGTACAAACTACTAGACCGCACCGCGACAAAATTCTTTTGGAATACAAAGGTCCGGGCATGATGGGCTATCTGACCCGTGCTTACGCACTGCAGTTTTTTATGCTTCCTTCTTACTTTCAGGATTTGCCAACGTACCGGGCCATTCGCATGAAGGTGTTACAAAACCATAGCGAATTGATTTATAAATACATTGAGTGGGAACGCTACCCGCGCTACAATCACATACGTGAAAAACTCAAAGCCAAAGACTCTGTGCTGATGAAAAAAATAGCAGCGGGTAACAAGGCTGTTCTCAAAAAGGTAGAGCATGCCAATGCTGTGGAAAGAGAACTCTATAATATTTCCGAAGACCCCTACGAATTAGATAATCTCTTGTATTACCAACCTGGGCAATACAAAGAATTAAGTGAGAAGCTTAAAAAAGAGTTGGAAAAGATGCTGGAAGAATGATAGCTGATGACCGGATGCGTTACACCTTCATTAACTCAATCACATCTTTGCCGCCTAGTAGTAAGCTGAGGTTTGCATCGTGCTTGGCAAAGCCTATAATGAAACCTCCACCGCCTGCACCGCATATTTTCAAGTGATACTCGTTGTTGCGCAAGCCTTCTTTCCAAACATCTTTAAAGGGCGCGGGAATAAATTCCGGAAGCATATCATATTGTAATTGCGAGATAAGTTTCATGGAACTCATGAGCGAAGTATATTTCTTCTTCATAAAGCTATCAATGGCAATATTGGTGGTGGGAATTAAACTCTTTTGTACTACCTCCATAAATTTTTTGTCCTTGCACTTTTCTAAAAACAGGTTTACAAAAGTGGAGGTGCTGCGGGGCTTGTGTGTATTAATCAAAAATACTTTCACTGCTGGTGATTCACTCTTTTCTAAAGCAAAGGTTTTAGTCACTTCACCGCCATCAAGCAACACTGCCTTGTTCAGGTAACAGACTATGGCATCTAAACCCGAACTTTTGCCGTGGAAATAACTTTCGAGTTGCGCAAGCTCATTTTTCAAATCGTTCAAGGGTTGATTCTTGCGCTTAAACTTTTGATATTGATGATATACAGCAGCCACCAAAGCACCTGAGCTTCCCACCCCATAACCCTGTGGAATATTGGAATCAAAATAAAGTCCGTTATCAATGTCTTCGAGAAATTGATTGGTGTCGTATTGCGAACCAATCTGTTCGTGATGAATAATGTAGTTGGCAAATAACTCCAGCGAGTTGTTTGATTCGCGAATGCTGCGGTTTTTCAAATCACCAAACTTAAACAGCCCGTGATAATGCTCTACCGGAGCCGCCAAACCCATAGCGCCTTTGTTGATGATGTGCTCACCGAACAAAAGAATTTTAGAGTGAAATATTTTATGGGAGATTTTAGAAGTAGGCACGAATTAATAGTGGCTTTACAAGCGTTATTCTTTTGTGAATTGTCAACTGCGAATTATCTATTTGACTTTCCTTGGTCCCTTGCCAACGTTGTCGTGAATCATCTTACCTATTTCGCAATGTTGCTCCAGTTCGGCATAAATAAAAGTATCCACTTTTTTCTTGATATTTTTTGGATATAGCAAGTGAATATTGGGACCGGCATCTAAGGTGAAATACAGAGGCAGTTTACTTTCCTCTCTAAACTTTCTAATTTTTTCAATCATGCTTAAAGTAGAAGGAGCCATTAAAATAAAAGAAGGAGAGGAGCACATCATCAGCGCATGAAGAGTCATTGCTTCTTCTTCAGCTATCGCTCCGAATTTTTCAAGGTCACCTTTCTTTAAAGCAACAAGTAAGTCTTTCAGATTTTTTTCGGCTTGTGTGTAGCGTGTTTTCGCAAATGGATTTGTTTTCATCAATGAGTGTCCAACACGACTCGAAACTTTCTTTTCGGCACTGCTGGCAATAAGAATGGTATTTTGAAATGTTTTGAAAACGGGATGAAGATTCTTCTCGTAAGGAATAGCATATTGATCGCTTGAACCTTTCAAGCTTTTAGTATTTCCCCACTGTGAAATAAGAGGATAGATGGAACGCGAAGCACTACCCGAACCAAGCCGTGCATAATGCGAAGCCTTCTGTAAAAATTTATCGGCAGCTATTTTCTTTTTATCCAATTGTTGTTGTAAATCACAAAGACAAAGCGAAAGAGCACTCATGGCAGATGCTGACGAAGCAATACCCGATGAATGTGGAAACGAATTAGTGGAATGAATCAGCAGACCGTATTGCTGTAGCAGCGGGAAATCTTTTTTGATGCTTTCAAAAAACTTAAACATTTTTAGTTGAAAAGCCATGTTGGCTTTTCCATCGAAGTAAAAGCGCAGTTCAACATCTTTTGATTTTGTTTCTTTTTGAAGCAGTGTAACTGTTGTTTCAGAGTAGCATTGCTCCAATGTAAAGCTGATACTCGGGTTGGCAAGAATTTGAACGCCTGCTTTTTTGCCCCAATATTTTACTAAGCCAATATTCGATGGGCTGCGCCAAGTTGTTTTTTTTATCTCTTTCATGGTTCTTCGGTTTCACTTTCAATTCGCGGCTAAGATAAGTTCATTCCAACTGAAAACGGTACTAATATTTTTCTGTTGCAAATAATCTTTCAACACAGTTTCGTTTTTATTGT
>JBKJJB010000181.1:0-3087 GCA_046598235.1 Chitinophagales bacterium | reverse complement strand
CGGCCCGCCTGCATAAATTGCAACAAAGCCATTTGCGCGGTAGCGTCTTGCATAGCCACTCTATCCGGTGCAAAATCAACATAAGAACCTCCGCGCTTAAATTCTTCCAACTTTTGCGAAGCGTGTAAATGCGTGTAAAGAATCTTCTCCGTCAGCGTCAACGGACGATTGAGAACCTTACGAGCCGCAGCAATTTTTGAAGGTAATTCTGCGTAAACCTTTTTAATCATTTCAATATCAAAAGCCATGTTCTTAGAGGTTGTTGGTTAATTAGGGAATTAGTTATTTGGTAAGTAAAGCGGGCGCAAATGTAGAAGGTTTTGGGAGACGATAAAAGGATAAAGCGAATATTCGCTATGGCTTTCACACCTTTTCTTTTTCGCGCTTATGCAGGGAATGACTAATCACCATCCTTATATCCCCATAATCATACTTCTCCCCGAACTTTGCACGCACAGCACTTGCTTCAAAAGTTTTTGTATCATGCACAAATGCCTGAATGGTGTTGATGGTTTCAGCAGACAGAACTTTATAAATATCAATATCACCGGTGGCAATCCATTTGGCAAAGTGACTTTTGATAGTGCCGGCAGTTAAACTCCTTATCTCAGCAATCTCTTCAATGGTTTTTCCCTGTTCATATAAATCAAGTGTGTCTTTAAAGGTGCCGCCCTTTTCTTTTTTGCCGGAAGTAACCGAACTCACCACCGTTTTCAGTTTGTCCTTCGTGAATTTTATTTCTCCCGAATAAATTTTCTCATCCATAAAACGGGCACCGTAAAGCTGGTTCACTTTTACCCAGAAATTTTCCTGCACATACTGCACTTGTTGAACATAACGCTTCACTTTGCTTTTGTATGCCATTTCAGTGATATGCTCGTGCATAGGAGTAATCAGCAGATTGAAAATATTTTCGGTGAAGTATTCAATGGCTTTTGAGCAGCGCTCTTCGATGGCTGCCATATTCTGCTTATCGCGATTAAAATCAGCAAGCAAGCGTTCTAACTGTGGCTCAAATTTTTCGGAGGTAGTAACAATGCTTTCAATCTGCCGAATAATGTTTTCGAAAAGCGCTAATGCCTTTTCCTTTTCAGCAAAATCTTTTTCAAGGAGTATGTCTTTCCAATCTGCTACCCGCTCACGAAGTTTATTGAAATCGAATAACCGTTTCAGTTGCAGATTAGCAAACTCCACTTTTGCATGTTCTAAAATTCCTTCCAGCTCAATTTCATTATGATGTGCCTCGCTGAACTCGGTAATCTTTATATCGCCATGCAGCGAGTTTTGATTGATGAGTGAATGCAAGACAATTCCATCTAATGTTCTGCAACGCGAAAGCGCTACATACACCTGCCCAGCAGCAAAAGAATTTCCCGCATCAATAATCACTTTATCAAAAGTCAAGCCCTGGCTTTTGTGAATGGTAATTGCCCACGCCAACCGCAGCGGATACTGACTGAAAGTTCCCATCACATTCTTATCAATCTTATCCTTTGCTTCATCAACCGTGTAAGAAATGTTTTCCCAGATTTCTTTCTTCAGTAAATAATCTTCGTTGTTGCTGTGAAAAGTAACGGTGATGTTTTCAGTGTCAACCTTTTTAACTATAGCCAGTTTACCGTTGAAATATTTTCCTTCGCTTGCATCGTTGCGCGTAAACATTACCTGTGCGCCTTCCTTTACCTGCAAATATCTTTCGCAGGGATAAATATGCTCAGGGAAATCACCGGTTATTTCTGCTTCAAATGCATAATTCCTTCCATCGAGCTTTTGCAACTCGCTTGAGTTAACGGCATTTACTTTGTTGTTATGCGTTGACAGAAGAATGTATCCCGGCTCCGTGGGACGAAACCCCGGATTGTACCTTTCTTTCAGTTTATCATAATCATCCTCATCTAACTCCTGATGACGGATATTATTCAGCAATCGCAAAAACCGCTCATCACTTTGACGGTAAATTTTCTTCAACTCAATTTCTGCGGCATCTAATTGTTTCCAAACTACCGAATCGAAAAAGTAAGGACTGTTGTAATAGTCTTTAAGAATCTTCCATTCCGGTTCTTTAACCACGGGAGGCAACTGGTGCATATCACCTATCAGCATTACCTGTACACCACCAAACGGAGTTTCTCTTCTGCGCACTTTGCGCATCACAAAATCTATCGCATCCAGAATATCTGCCCGCACCATACTCACTTCATCCACAATCAGCAACTCCATTTCCTGAATCACCTTCCGTTTGTCTTTACGAAAGTTCATGTGCTCGAGCAGTGCCCTGCGATTGGTGACCAGATTTATATCAACGCGGTCACTATTCGGAATAAAAGAAGTAAGCGGCAAATTAAACTGCGAGTGAATAGTTACTCCGCCCGCATTAATAGCCGCCACACCGGTGGGTGCTACAATCACAAAATTCTTTACAGTTTTACTTGCAATGCTTTTCAACAAGGTTGTTTTACCTGTTCCTGCTTTTCCGGTAAGGAAAAAAGATTTAGCGGTATAAAGCGCAAACTGCTCGGCAAGCTCAAGTTCGTGATTTGTCATCGCTGCAAATATAGACTTCCGAAGTTTTGAAAACTTCGGAAGTCTATTCATTTTTCAAAACGGAGAAAAGAATAAGTTTGCAGTGCAGTGAATCTCTCCGAAAACATCCGTCTTGCCCTCCGAACCATTCGTGCAAATATTCTGCGTACCATCCTTACGCTATCAATCATCATGTTCGGCATTACAGCTCTCATTGGCATCCTCACTGCAACCGAGGGAATAAAAACCAAGATGCTCACCAGCTTCAGTGAAATGGGCTCCAACACTTTCGGCATTAAAAACGAAGGGATTGTGAGAAGAAGCGGAGGCCCGCGTAGAAGGCGCAAGATGGAGAACCCTCCTATTACTTTACAGCAGACAAATGAATTCAAAAAGAATTTCCACTTCCCTTCAGTGGTTTCTGTTTCAGAAATGGCGAATGAAATTGCCATTGTAAAACATGAATCGAAAAAAACGAATCCGAATGTGCAATCATTTGCCCGCTTACCTTCAGGTAGTTTTCATCTACTGCAAACACTTTCACATTCGGATTCGTTTTTTTCG
>JBKJJB010000102.1:0-19607 GCA_046598235.1 Chitinophagales bacterium | reverse complement strand
ATATCGGCATTATCCATAATGTCGTCATGCACTAAAGTGAAGTTGTGAAACACCTCCATTGCGAAAGAAGGGTTCAGGCCATGTTCCATACTACCGCCAAACATATCGCAACTCATCAGCAACATTAAAGGGCGAATTCTTTTCCCTTTTATACCCATAATATGTTTTACAGGATCGTATAGATTAGTTGGGTTTACATTGAAATTATTAGTGCTGAAATTCTGCTCGTAAATGGATAACAACTCGGAGGGTGAATACATGCTCTGATTTAACATTGACAAAGGCAATGATAAGAATTTTAAGGATTGACTATGTTGATTTACAAGTTGCACTTTTTATGAAACAAAGTTGTAACCATGTCGTATAAACCAAAGCCGGATATTGTATGAAGGCTTTGTCCTGCATTAAGCAAATTACTAAAACCGACATGAAAAGGTTTGTTCAATTTCTTGTGCTATTTATAGCTTGTATGCCGCTTGGCAATGTTTACGCCCAGATAACTGTAAGCGAAACACATGCTAATGTTATGTGCTTCGGGGGCAATACAGGAAGCATAGATATAACAACCACTGGCGGCATTTCTCCTTATACTTATTTATGGAACGGAGGAAGCAGCGCTGAAGACCGAACTAACCTTATAGCCGGAAATTATTCTGTTACAATTACTGATAATACCGGTAATACAGCAACTCTATCAGTTGCAATTACTGAACCGACCACAATGACTATTAATGGCAATATCCAGCAGCCATCCTGCTTTGGTGGAAATAACGGTAGCGTTACCATTACTTCGGTTGCAGGAAGCACGGGACCTTACTCTTTTGCTTGGGCACACGGACCAACAACCCAAAGCATAACAGGATTATCAGCAGGTAATTACACGGTAACTGTTACTTCGAGCACAAGCTGCACCACAGTTTCAACGCTTACTGTTGGTGAGCCAACTCTGCTAACTGTTTCACTTACTCCGATATCAGTTACTTGCAATGGAGGAAATAATGGAGCTATCAACACAACTCGCTCAGGAGGGACAGGACCCTATACCTATTTATGGAATAATGGTGCATTTACTCAAAACAGAACAGGTCTTGCAACAGGAACTTATTCTTTAACTGTTACAGATTTAAGAGGATGCACTGCAACTGCCAGCACTTTTGTTTCGCAGCCCGCATTAGCTTTAACTATTATCGCTACTCCTTCACCTCTTGCTTGCATAGGAGGTCCCTCAGGGTCTGTAATTTCAAGCGTAAGCGGAGGAACATCTCCATACTCGTATTGGTGGGGAGGAGTTTTTACAAGCCAAAATCGAATAAACGTACCTTCGGGTAATTATTGTGTAACGGCAACAGATGCAAATGGATGTACTGCAAATGGCTGTGCAATTGTTCCGGCTTATACTCCTCTTCAAGCATCTTTCACTCAGATAGATGTTATCTGCTCAAACGATTCCACTGGTTCCATTGACTTAACTGTGACAGATGGAACAACACCATATACTTACCTTTGGAATAACAGCGCTAATAGTCAAGATATCAGTAATCTCGCACAGGGAACTTACATAGTTACAGTAACTGATAACCGGAGTTGTACGATTTCAAAAACGATCACTATTACAGAGCCTGCATTTCCGCTTTCGGTTAATACCACTGTAGCTGATGTAAGTTGCTATGGAAAAAATGATGGCTCAATTACATTAAATCCTATAAATGGAACTTCCCCTTATAGTTATAGTTGGGGCGGAGGAGAGATTTCACAAAGCATAACCGGACTTTTACCCGGAAACTATTCTGTTACAATAACCGATAACAGTGGCTGCAGTATTTCCAGCACTGCCTATGTTGCCGAGCCAACACAACTTGTTGTGGTGCCGAGTTCAATCAACGTGGCTTGTTATGGCAATAGCACTGGTGCAATCAATTTAACTGCTACAGGAAGTTTTGCACCTTATGCCTATGATTGGAACGATGGCGGTGATACTCAGAACAGAGATAATATACCTGCAGGAAATTATTCAGTGTTGCTAACTGATTTACACGGATGCACAGCCGCTGCAAGTGCAACTATAAGTCAGCCATTAGCGCCACTTGCTGTTACCGCCACAAAAGAAGATGTGGCATGTTCAGGTGCAAGTACCGGATGGATAAATATAAACGCAAGCGGAGGAACTTTCCCGTATTCTTTTAATTGGGGCGGAATTCCTTCTCAAAACAGAACTAACCTTGCAGCAGGTAATTATGATGTAGTAGTAACCGATAGTGCCGGATGCACTTCTTCTGCATCAACAACTATTAACCAGCCTTTTCCTATTGCTATTTCTTCAGCAGTAACAAATGTTGCATGCAATGCCGCAAGTAATGGAAGTATCAACTTAAATGTTACCGGTGGTATGCCTCCATATACTTATGATTGGGGAGGAGGATTTAATACACCTAATCGAGTAAATCTTACATCCGGTTCTTACACAGTTACTGTAACAGATTCTGCCGGATGCACCGATACACACACTGCCATTATTTTTCAAACAAGTACGCTAAGTGTTTCAGCTTCTTCAACCGATGCAAGTTGTAATGCAGGAAACAATGCAACGATAACTGTAAATGTAACTGGAGGTGCTCTTCCTTATAATTTCATTTGGAATGATGGGACTACAACAACACAAAACAGAAGTGGTATCAATGCCGGAGATTATTCGGTAACGGTTACAGATGCAAACATCTGCACAGCTTCTGCTACATTAACTATTACTGAACCTTCGCCTATTATAACTTCAACTGCTATAACCAATCCAGTATGTTTCGGTTTATCTACAGGAAGTATTGACCTAACAGTAAGTGGAGGAACAGGAAATTATATTTTTTCATGGAGCAACAGTGCAATTACACAGGATATAAATTCTTTAGCTGCAGGAAACTATTTGGTAAATATTACCGATGCTAATAATTGTGTTACTTCTACCACAGCAACAGTAATTCAACCTTCACAAATTACTTTGATTACCACACAGACAAATATATCCTGCAACAATTTAAATTCAGGAAGTATTGATTTGACTGTGAACGGTGGCACTCTACCTTTTACATATGCTTGGAATAACAGCATGACTACCGAAGATATTTCTTTGCTTACAGCAGGAAATTACTCAGTAACTGTGAATGATAATAATTTATGCTCGGCTACAACTTCAGTAAATATTGCACCTACAGCGTTAACCATAAACGAAATATATACGAATGTTTCGTGCAATGGAATGAATGATGGAAGTATAACCGTAAATGCAAGCGGTGGAACGTCTCCTTATACGTATGACTGGAATGGTCTTATTATTCAAAACAGAACTTCACTTTCTCCGGGAGTTTATTCTTTAACTGTTACAGATAACACAACTTGCTCAGGAAGTGCTTCTATTACAATTACTGAACCGGCTCTTCTTGTACTGAGTGAAACACATAACTCTTACGCTTGCGCAAACAATACCGGCTCTGTTGACCTTGCTGTAGCCGGAGGAACATCACCTTACAATTATACTTGGGCGCATGGACCTGTAACTCAGGATGTAAATAATCTTTCCTCAGGAAATTACTCCGTTGTAGTTTCAGATGCAAATTCTTGTTCTTCATCTGTAAGTGTAAACATTACTGCGCTTGCACCTATTACTTCATCGTTCACAAAAACCGATTTGGTTTGTAACGGAACTAACATTGGCACTATTGACTTAACAGTGAATGGAGGAACTTTGCCTTACTCTTATATGTGGAGCAACAACGCGGTTTCTCAAGATCTGAGTGGACTTGCCGCAGGAAACTATACGGTGGTGATAACCGATGCGAATAATTGCACCGTTACAAATTCTGTTGTTCTTACACAACCAAACTCAATTCAAGTAAGTAATTTGGTTGTCCCTGTAAAATGTTATGGTGACAGCAGCGGGACAATTAATATCTCTGTTAATGGAGGAACATCTCCTTACTATTTTGCATGGAATAATTTATCAGCTACTGAAGATATTTTTTCGTTGCGCGCAGGAAACTACTCTGTAACAGTTACTGACCAAAACGGATGTTATGTATCATCTAACAATATCACTGTATCGCAACCCGCACGTTTAAATGTAGCACCTGTTGCAATTCCGGTAAGTTGTATCGGTCGTTCAAACGGAGAAATTAATTTACTAGTATCAGGCGGAACTACTCCTTATAGATATAATTGGAGCAATCAGTTGACTTCAAGCAATATCAGGAATCTTAATACAGGAAATTATATGGCAACGGTTACTGATATAAACAGTTGCAGTGTCAGCACAACACAAAGCATTGGGATTGTTCCCGAAATTGCTATTACTTCTTTAGCTCAGAATACTGCTTGCGACCAAGTAAAAACAGGCGCAATAGATATAACAATGACCGGGGGAACACCCCCGTATAGATTTAACTGGAGCAATAGCAGTAATACAGAGGATTTGAGTCAGCTTGCATCAGGAAATTATGCTGTGAGCGTTACAGATTCGCGTGATTGTTCCATACAAGAAAATTTTAATCTCACTTCTAATTACAGTTTACAAGTTGAAGCCACGGAATCTACCGAAATCAATCTTGGGGAGTCTATTCAGCTAACCGTAACTGCCAATGTTGATCACGGGAATATGTATTTGTGGCGTTCGGAAAATGATTTGGCTTGCTCTTCTTGCGCCACCACAATTGCTAACCCTGCTTTTACCACGCATTATACGGTTGATGTAACAGATACTAACGGATGCCAAGCAAGCGATGAACTTACACTGACTGTAAATTCAATTACAGATATTTTTATTCCGAATGCCTTTACGCCAAATGATGACGGCAACAATGATGTGCTTGAATTGTATGGCAATAAAGGAAGCATTACCTTCCTTAACTTTTCGCTATTTAATCGCTGGGGAGAGAAAGTAATCGAATCTAACGACCCTAACTTTAAATGGGATGGCACTTACAAAGGAGAAAAAGTGTCGTCAGGTGTTTATTTGTATGTAATGAAAGTAGCATTCGTGAATGGTTATTCACGCGATGATTTTAAAGGTTCTATTACCGTTCTTCGATAAAAATTTTCATGTCTGGTTTTCCTTCAAAAGCGGCTCTCTACTGAGCCGCTTTATTTTTTCCCAACAAACTATTTTATAATAAACAGGTTTAAAAAAGAGGGCTACCGTCTTAGTTTCATCTTGTTTTCTTCTTCAATCTCTGATGATGAATAACGCATTTTCGGAAGGACACACTGCGCGTAGTGGAGAGATTCCTAATCATGCCTGATGAATACTAAGCGATAGCCCATAAGTTTGACCAAAGCCTGCGCGAATTTATCTGATGAATTCACATTAAAATTTAGAATTATACACAAGCAGATGTTTATCTGCATAAAACTATGCTTTTATTACAAGTAATAACTTGTAATAAGCTGAATATTCAAGTGTAATATTGACTTATAACACAGCAGCAATGCGGTTATACAGACGGAGTTCGGTAGCTTAAAAACTATTTAATCAGCTCAGCTATTTTTTGGTGCAAAGCTTCACCACGAAGATTGGTAGCTACCACCACACCATTTTTGTCCAAAAGAAAAGCTGCGGGAATTCCCTGCACACCATAGCGCACGGAAGCCTCGCACTGCCAAAATTTCAAATCGCTTACGTTCGCTTCCCAAGTCATGCCCAGATTATTGATTGAATTTTTCCAAGCATTTGCTTCCTTATCTAACGATACACTATAAATAGTAAATCCCTTGTCCTTGTATTTATTATAGGCAGCTACCACATTCGGCATTTCCATTCTGCAAGGTCCGCACCACGAAGCCCAAAAATCAATCAACACAACTTTACCCCTAAGAGAAGAAAGTTTAATATTCTTTCCATCCGGAGTTTTTAAATCAATTTCGGGAGCCTCTTGGCCAACCTCTACCGCAGGAGAATTTTTCACTTCCGTCTGCTGTTTTAATTGCTCCTCATATTTTGTATAAATCGTACGAAAATCTTTTGTATAAGATGAAGTAGGAATTTCTTTTTCTAATCGCTGAAGAATTGCAAGATTCTCTTTTGGAAATTTATCTATCTGCGCATTGGTAATACAAAACAAAGCCACTAGCGGACTTTTAGCTTTAGTAGCACTATCAATTACCAGCGTTTGAAATTTTGCAGCAGTTGCTTGAAATTGTTGTGTAACATATGCCATTGTATCCTGCGAAACTCCCATCTGGCTATACATTTGGTAAGCCTGATTCCAACCTTGCATATCGCGTTGAACATTTCCAATTTGCTTAAAGGCAGTCTGAAACTCCTCGTTCTCTTTTGATCCTGACATTTTAAAAGTTTCTTCTGCAGTTAAATCAATGTCTACTTTATACTCAACTGGTTCCAAAAGGAAAAGGAAGAAAGTTTTTTCATCTAATTTTAAACGATAAAAACCTTTTTCAGAAACACCAGTCATTTTAAAGAAACCCTTATCATCCAGTTTTGCCGAATCAACAACAGTTACTTTCTGGAGACCTAATTTTTCAAGCAAAACAGATTTTGCAGGATGATTTTTAATGGTTCCCTGAATAGAATATTTATCGCTGCCTCCAGCCATATTACAAGCCGATAGAAAAGTAAGGAGCAGAACAACACTTAATAGTTTACGCATTTTGTTTTGTTTATTGATTTATAATTCGAGTTTATCAGTTACTAATTTGTTGGTCAATTTCGGATCTGCTTTGCCTTTTGAAAGTTTCATTACTTCTCCTACAAACAAACCTAACAAGCCTTTTTTGCCAGCGCGATATTCGGCAACTTTTTCGGGATATTTAGCAATTACCTGTTCTATCAACTCAGCAATCATTCCTTCATCACTGCTTTGTAGAAGGTTTAATTCTTCTGCAATTTTCAAAGGGTCTTTACCGGTCTCCACCAATACGGGAAATATTTTTGTACTCGCTACACTGAAATTTGTTTTGCCTTCATCAATCAACGCAATCAATTTTGCGATATTAAACGGAGAGACTTTGAAATCCTTAATCTCTATGCCCTTTTCATTCAAAGAATTTTTTATAGGTCCAAGAATCCAGTTAGAAGCGGCTTTGAAGTTTTTAGTTTCCGCCAAAAGCAAATTAAAATACTCCGACATTTCCTTTTCCTCAATAATAATGCGCGCATCATACTCGGGCAAACCATATTGCTCCATGTATTCCTTCTTTAGTTGATTGGGAAGTTTAGGCATGTGCGCTTTTACATTGGCAATGTATTCATCAGTAACATAAACAGGTGGTAAATCAGGCTCCGGAAAATAACGGTAATCGTGCGCATGTTCTTTGCTGCGTTGTGAAAGCGTAACTCCCTTAACCGCATCAAAGCCGCGCGTTTCCTGCACCATCTTCTCTCCTGCTTCCAATGCATCTATCTGACGAATGAATTCAAACTCAATGGCGCGTTTTACATTACGCATACTATTCATGTTCTTCACTTCGCTGCGCGGATTCAAAATAGTTGAACCTTTTAAGCGAACAGAAACATTCGCATCGCAGCGCATAGAGCCTTCTTCCATATTGCCATCGCAAATACCGAGATAGCGAACGAGTTTTTGAATTTCAGTCAAATAAGCCATGGCTTCATCACCGCTTCTCACATCGGGTTCGGAAACTATTTCTATCAACGGAACACCAGCACGGTTTAAATCTACAAGTGTAAAATACGGGTCAATATCGTGAATAGATTTACCGGCATCTTCCTCTAAGTGAATACGCGTGAGATTGATTTTGGTCTTTACTCCATTTGTTTCTACATCAATAAATCCACCGGTGCAGATTGGAGTTTTGTCCTGTGTAATCTGATAGCCCTTCGGCAAATCGGCATAGAAATAATTTTTGCGCGCAAACTGATTTTCGTAACGGATATCGCAATGTGTTGCCAAACCAATTTTTACCGCTGACTCAATTGCTGTTTCGTTAACCATTGGCAAAGTTCCGGGATGTCCAAGCGACAACACACTTACATGTGTATTTGGCGAGCCGCCAAACTCTGCCGAGTCACCGCAATACATTTTGCTATGCGTGGAGAGTTGCGCGTGAACTTCTAAGCCCACTACTACTTCGTATTTTGAATATTTATCTTCCGTCATACTTTTCTTGTTTGCCAAATTTTTGGGTCGCGCCCTCCGAATAAAAAGGCGGTAACGATGATGCGGTTATTAAGTATTTCGTAAAAAAGCTGATATGGAAACCTGCGGATATTGTATGCTCTTACATTATCTATGCGAATCTCGAAGAAAGGGTTTCTCTTTATCACTTCCAGTGCTTCTTCGTAACACAGTATTAAATCATCTCCAAGTCCCGAACGCTGCAATTCATAGTAATCATACGCTTCACACAAATCCAACTGTGCTACTACGGCAACATCAATATGGTACATCTTTCTTGCGTGATTTTAGCATAGCAAGCGACTGCTCCATGGTGTAATACTCCATTTTACCCTCCTGAACAAGTTGTGATCTCCTTCTAAGCTCTTCTTTCTGAGCATTAGTAAGTTCACTCATTCGCTCAGCTGCAATACCATCCCATATCTCTTCTACCAACAAAATTTTTTCCGGAGTGCTTAACTTGTTTATTTCTTCTTTCAGGTTCATAACTCAAAAATTTAGTTCAAAGATAAACTACTTAAACCGCTCTTTCAACTTTGCAATTAGTTCCTCAACCTCACTCATACTTCCTGCACTCGCCTGCACAAAATCTGCCGGACCACCGCCTTTAATTGTAGGAGCAATTTCTTTCAGTAATTGGTTACCGTTAACGTTTAACGATGGAGCAACACGAAGATGAACAACATTCTTTCTATTAATAGATGAAGCGAGTAGAAACACAAAATTCTCTTTCAAATCTGTAGTGAGTTGAATACCGAGTTTGCGCAATGATTCTACTGAATTCAATTCAACTTGGGTTGAAGCAAAGAATTTTACAGAACCAATAGTTTCAATCGAAGCAATAATCTGCCTTTTCAAATCTGCTACTGCTTTATCTTCAAACTGCTGCAATTGCTTTTTCAATTCTTCATTTTCATTCCTCAAAGCATCAATGCTTTTCAATACATCTTTGCTGTTATTGAGCGCGGCTGTTACATCTGCTAATTTGCTAATCGCCTCATTTGCTAATTGAATGGCACGTTTTCCCGTTACTGCTTCAATACGTCTAACACCACTCGCAACAGAGCCTTCAGAAGTTATTTTAAACAAACCAATTTCACCGGTGCTTTTTACATGTGTTCCTCCGCATAATTCGCGGCTGAATTTTTCATCAAACGTAATTACGCGAACAAACTCACCATACTTTTCTCCGAACAAAGCAGTTGCACCTAATTTTTTCGCTTCGTCAATCGGAACATTTCTACGTTCATCTAAAGCAATGTTCTCCATTATTTTCTCGTTCACTATCTGCTCCACCTTCGCAATTTCCTCATCCGTCATTTTGCTGAAGTGCGAAAAATCGAAACGCAGATAATCTGCATTTACCAAGGAGCCTTTTTGCTGAATGTGACTGCCAAGAACAATTCGCAAAGCAGATTGCAGCAAGTGAGTTGCTGAGTGATTCTTAATCGTATCACTGCGCTTTACTGTATTTATTTTTGCATGTGCAGCGGCATCAACTTTTGCAGGAAGTTTTTTCACGAAATGAACAATCAAATCATTTTCCTTTTTGGTGTCGAGCACATCTACTTTCTCTCCGTCAAAATCTAAGTAACCTGTATCGCCAACCTGTCCTCCGCTTTCAGCATAAAAAGGAGTTTTATCCAACACTACCTGAAACAGTTCTTTATCTTTTTGTTTAATGCTGCGATACTTCACTACATGTGCATCGGCTTCGGTAAAATCATAACCGATAAAATCGGTCTTTACATCTTCTCCAACATTTATCCAATCGCTTTGCTCTTTGGTAGCATCTGCTTTTCCTCTCTGCTTTTGTTGAAGCATCCATTCGCTAAAACTCTTATCATCAACTCTAAACCCTCTTTCAATTGCGATAAGTTTCGTTAAGTCTAATGGAAAGCCATGCGTGTCATAAAGAACAAATGCTATTCTTCCAGATATTATACCATTTAAATAATTCACATAGTCATTAGTATTCTGCTTCATTGTTTCTGCGAATACTTTTTCAGAATCTTCTGTAGCATCTTCAAACAACTTATCTAATTGTTCGTCTGTTAAAGGTTCAATTTTATTTGACACAAGACTACCGTGATCAAAGAAATTTTCCAATGCTCCAATTCCAGATTTTAAAGCCCTGAAAAATGCAATCTCTTCCTCCTTAATCGTATTCGCCACAAAACCTTCTTGGGCTTTTAATTCAGGAAATACATCTGCAAATTGATTCGCCAACATTGGAACTAACTCACATAAGAAAGGTTGCTCTAAGTTCAAATAAGAGTATCCGTAACGAACTGCTCTGCGTAGAATTCTTCTAATCACATATCCGGCACCAGTATTAGATGGAAGTTGTCCATCTGCTATTGTAAAAGAGATTGCCCGAATATGGTCGGCAATTACACGAAGTGCAATGTCTGTCCTTTCATTATCTCCATAGTTCACTTTTGCTTTTGCAGCAACATTTTGAATTATCGGCTGAAAAATATCCGTATCGTAATTGCTTGTCTTCTTTTGAATGGCAACGCATAAACGCTCAAAACCCATTCCTGTATCAACGTGTTGAGCAGGGAGTTTCTCCAAAGAGCTATCTGCTTTACGATTAAACTCCATGAACACATTGTTCCAAATTTCAATCACCTGCGGATGCGAAGCATTGACTAAACTCTTGCCGTCAACTTTCTTTCTGTCCTCATCACTTCTTAAATCAATATGTATTTCAGAACACGGACCACATGGACCGGTGTCGCCCATTTCCCAAAAGTTGTCTTTTTTATTTCCGTTGATGATTCTGTTTTCATCAATATATTTTTTCCATTCATCAAACGCCTCTTGGTCGAAAGCAAGATTCTCTTTCTTATCACCTTCAAATACCGTTACATATAATCTGTCTTTTTCTAAGCCGTAAGTTTTAGTAAGCAACTCCCAACTCCATTCAATAGCTTCCTTTTTAAAATAATCGCCAAAACTCCAGTTGCCGAGCATCTCGAACATAGTGTGGTGGTAAGTATCTACGCCCACTTCTTCCAAATCGTTATGCTTACCGCTTACACGCAAACACTTCTGCGTATCAGCAACGCGTTTGTATTTAATCGGTTCATTGCCCAAAAAAATATTTTTAAACGGAGCCATACCGCTGTTGATGAACATCAGCGTTGGGTCGTTCTTAACCACAATGGGCGCGCTGGGAACAATTTTGTGTCCTTTGCTTTCAAAAAAATCTAAAAAAGCCTTGCGTATTTCTGACGATGTCATGCCTTCAATTCTCTATATAAAAAATGATGATAATTTAGCTCTGTTTAAGGAGAGGCGAAAATAAAAGAAAACGTCAAAGAGACCTCGTAGGTTTTAGAAACTTGCGAGGTCTGTAAAAGAAGATGGCATTACTAAAGAAAAAAGACCGGTTTGTTTTCAATACCCAAACACTCAGCTATGAAAAAGCAGTGGTAGGTTGGGGAACCCGTATCTTTAGATTCCTCTCGTTCATTGTGGCTGCCTTCGTTTTCTCGCTTGCTATTTCAACCATTTACTACCGCTTCTTCGATTCACCGAAAGACAAAATTCTGAAGGCAGAGTTAAGTGAAATGAAAAACCAATACACCATTCTTAATCAGGAAGTGGAGCGATTAACGGCAGTGCTTGACGGATTGCATTACCGCGATGGAAATATTTATCGTGTGTTATTCGAAGCCGACCCGATTGATAACGATGTATGGCAGGCTGGTTCTGGTGGAATAAATAAATATCGCAACCTAGAGAAATACGACAACGGGGAATTGATGAAAGATATAGCAATGGAAGTAGATAAATTGAAAAAACAAATGGCGATTCAATCGAAGAGTTATGATGAAATTGCCAACATGATTAACAATCAACAGCAGATGCTTGCATCTATTCCTTCGGTTCAGCCTATATTGAATAAGAAATTAGAGCGGGTAGCTTCCGGTTATGGATGGCGCGTTGATCCTATTTATAAAATTCAGAAGTTTCATGAAGGAATGGATTTTACTTGTCCGGTTGGAACAGAAGTATATGTAACGGGCGATGGCACTGTGGCTGCGGTTAACTTTACTTTTGGAGGATATGGAAACGAAATAATTGTAAACCACGGTTACGGTTACAAAACCCGCTATGCGCACCTTTCGCGGTTTAAAGTAAAGGTTGGACAGAAAGTTAAACGCGGTGATGTAATTGGCAACACCGGCAACACCGGCAAATCAACCGGACCGCATTTGCATTATGAAGTATTAAAAAACAACGATGCCGTGAACCCTGTTTATTTTTATTACAATGATTTGAAAGATGCTGATTTTCAGAAGATGGTAGAGATTTCAAATAACCCGGGACAAACCCTTGATTAAAAATGTGTTTAAGTGTTTAGGTGCGTAAGTCTTTAAGTAAGTAAGTCCAACCTAAACACCTATATACATACACACCTAAACACTATGTGCTATGGCTTATAAAGAAAAAGAAATTGAAAAGTTGTATTACTCTATTGGTGAAGTAGCAGAAATGCTGAATGTAAACGCTTCTTTGCTTCGCTATTGGGAGAAGGAGTTTGATGTGCTAAAGCCAAAGAAGAATATGAAGGGAGATCGTTTCTTCACCAAAGAAGATATTGAAAAAATAAAACTGATACATCACTTAGTTCGTGATAAAGGTTACACGATTGATGGAGCCAGAACGCAGCTCAAGTCAAAATTTAAAGACACGAAGGATAAATTCTTACTGATTGAAAAATTGCAGAAGGTAAAAGGTTTTCTACTTGAACTGAAAGAGCAACTGTAGAAATTTTTGACTTTACATTGCATAACTTCTATAGGCAATATTCATCCGCAGTCCTACACTAAACATAAATGTAGAATGGTATTCTAAAAGTGCTGCCGAAAGAGGGTTCTGTGGTTTCTTACCCGATTTGCCTCGATAGGTTAACTCTGCATCTACATATATATTATGCCACGGCTGGTAACTCATTAGTAACTGCATATAACTTATAGTTCCTTTAGCACCCTGCCCAATCTTGTTGTTGTAATCCTGCGTTACAATTCCACCATTTGACGGACGAAGAATATCGCTGCCATAGTGACTTATCGCATACTTGCCATTTGGGTCCATTGCCATAATAGTATCATCACCCACGCGCGCCACAAAGAATTTTGCATTCATCGCAAATCTAGGAATAGGCTGATAACGAACATTCAAAATAAACTCGTAAAAGTTTGCTCCGAGCGGATGTGCCAAAGCTTGATTGTGATGCGTATAATTAATATTTGAACCATCCGAATTACCTCCATGCGTGTAAATAAATGGTCTTGCCATATTAAACTCTACCTGCGCATCTAAATTAGGAGCAATGTCTATATACTTTAATCCTATCTGAAGCGCCCACTTGTTTGCCCACCAGCCACTGCGCTTACTCATCTCCTTAAAATTAAATTCATCCAGTACAAACTGCCCGTAGAGAGAAAGGTGGTTGACAAAATTCATTTTCCAATCAATACCAATCAACACGTTATCAGGGCTGCCAAGCGAGTGCTCCACCGCACGGTAAAAGATAATCGGGTTTAAATACTGCAACTCGAAATGATTGCTTCGTTGCATGATAACAGCTTCGAACAAACCAACATTAAGCCAGTGAGTTGCCTGAATGCTCAGGTGATGCACCGCCATATATTTTTTAGAAAGCAGTTGGTCACCTCCTCTTACATATTGGGAAGTTAACTCAGCAAACAGGTTGGTGTAATTAAACCGCCAGATGTTCATGTTGAAGCGCAGAAACAAATACGGGGCTGCATTATCTGAAAGTAAAAGCGAACGCTGACCGTTGCCTATAAAAAACTTATCGCGACCGAAACTAAGATTGAGATACTTGAGAACATTCACATTGATGTAACCTCTTGCATCGAAATAATCTATACCATCGCTGAACTTAAAAATTTTTGAAGAGTAATCTTTCCAATACGCTTGCCCGGGAACAAAAAGATTATCGGGCGGACGGGAAGTAACCGAGTCGGTACCAGCATACGGTCTGGAATACTTCGCATTATTTATATTATCGGTAACATACTTAGGCAGGCGGGCCGAGTTACCGTAAGCATTAAAGTAGAAACTGAATATACGCTTAATGTTTCCGCGCACTTCTAAGCCAGCCACTCGTTGAAACACAAACCGTTTATCTTCCGACTCCATTCCTACTTTTAAATCAAAAACAGGATTGAAGCGAATGTCGAACAAACCTTTTTTCTTAGAGCTTACATGCGCAAAACTGGCAGGCTCACGATACATCACTTTCAAAAGCGGACGCTTGGTTTTGCTTTTCATACTGTCCAACCATTCTCCATTTTCATCTACCAGATATTGCAGTTGAAACTGCTGCACAGGTTTGAATTTAAGATTTGAAAGCAGCAAGGTCTCCGCTACTTTTGCAGCATTACCACGGAAAAACGGCTTATCGCCAATGTGCTGTACAGGCACAATCTTGCTGTACTTAATATCAATGCGGTCTAAATAGGTATAGGCATCGGTGCCGAGGTTGATGAAAGTACCCTGCGACTGCGAAAAAAATACGGCTATGGTAAAAACCAAGATAAGGAGCGCTCTCTGCATAAACATTTTTCTCTTGTGTAAATTTCCTTCCGCTCAAACCTAAATCAATTTTTGTTGTTTTAAAACTTTGCAGCGTTTGTAAGGTTACTTTTACACGGGCGACAAAATGAAAACAACACGAAAGAAATTATTATGAAATGCCATGACGCAAAATCACAAAGGATAAGAATGTGTTATCTTGGCATTCCATCTGACCTTTAAAAATCAAATTACAACAGATGAAACATACATTTCTAATTTTGTTTGGGGTAAGTATTATGCTTACTTCCTGCGGACAAATCAATTCTTCAAAAAATAACAATATTCAAAAACAAACAACTATGAATAGTAATAACAACGATACAACCGAAGTGGTTAAGACCGAAGAAGAATGGAAGAAATTATTAACTGATGAGCAGTATTATGTATTGCGCGAAAAGGGTACCGAAGCCCCTTTCAGCGGAAAGTATTATCTGAATAATGAGAAAGGAATGTATGTGTGTGCGGGCTGCGGCAACGAGTTGTTTACTTCGGATATGAAGTTTGATTCACACTGCGGCTGGCCCAGTTTTGATAAAGAAATTGCAGGTGGAAAAATTAAAACACATATTGATTCAACCCACGGAATGATACGCACTGAAATTACCTGCGCCAAATGTGGCGGGCATCTTGGGCACTTGTTTGATGACGGACCTACCGAAACCGGTGAGCGGTATTGTGTAAATTCGCTTTCGCTGGATTTTAAGAAGGAAGAGAAATAGTAACATTAGCTTATAATCCTCTGATTTTCTTCTACAAAGAATTTACCATTTTAAAAATCAACCAACACATATAATAAAGAAAAAGTATCAGTTTCCTTTTTATACTTCTACAGCTTGCAGTAAGTATAAATCTATCACAGTCTTTACTTCATTTATCAATTTGATTATACCTATTGCTAGGTTAACTCAGATTACTTCAGCGCTTGCTTTAAATCGGATATCACATCTTCTACATCTTCTATCCCTACACTTATACGCACTAGGCCATCGGTAATACCATACTTCTCTCTTTGCGCTTTCGGAACAAATGAATGGCTCATGCTGGCAGGATGTTGCATTAGCGTATCAATAGTGCCGAGCGAAGCGGTAAGCTGGCAGAACTTAATTTTCTTCATCAGTTTCTCTCCTGCTTTGTAGCCGTTCTTTAATTCAAACGAAACTACTCCTCCGTAATTCTTCATTTGCTTCTTTGCCAATTTATGATCGGGATGCTCCTTTAAGCCGAGGTAATTTACTTTTGATACAGCAGAGTGAGATTGAAGAAACTTAGCTACAGCCATTGCGTTTTTGCAATGCTGCTCCATGCGGAGCGAAAGAGTTTTCATTCCCACATTCAATAGCCATGCATCAAAAGGCGCACAGATAGTTCCGTTAAACTTGCGGATTTTCCAAACATCTTTCTTCATAAACGCAATATCCCTTCCAACTAAGAAACCGCTCAATCCTGTTCCATGTCCGTTGAGATATTTGGTAGAAGAATGAACGATAAAATCAACTCCGCATTCAAAAGGTTGCTGCAAGTATGGAGAAGCAAACGTGTTATCAACCGCCAATTTTGCCTTATACCTTTTAGATAGAGTACTCAATGCCTTTAAATCATAACAATTCAAAGTAGGGTTAGAAGGAGTTTCTGCATAAATCAGTTTTACCTTTTTATCATTAAGTATATCTTCCAACTTATTCAGCTTTGCGAAGTCGGCATATATTACTTCTATGCCGAGTGCTTCTCCGTAATGATTAAAGTAATCTACAGCAGTGCCGTAAATATTTCCTTGCGCTAAAAGTATATCTCCGGGTTTCAGTACGCTTTGAAACAAAGCCGACAAAGCCGACATTCCCGAAGAGAACACCAATGCTTTTGCATCTACATCCAATCCGAAAGTTTCTAATTGTTCTAACTTCTTCTCCACTAACTCCGCATTCGGATGGCTCCAGCGTGAGTAGATAAATGCTTCTTCTTTTCCTTCAAACACTCGTTGTGCTTTCTCTGCACTTTCATATACATAAGTAGAAGAAGTGAAAATAGGCGATGAATGAGGAGTGATACTGACAGAAGAATCAAAATTATCCTGAGATGTAATAGAAGCAAAGCCAATTGTGGATTGCGGATTGCGGATTGCGGATTTTCCTTTCTTTGTTTTCTTACTCATATTTAGCTTTGATAAAACCTAAAAAATAAAATGAACTATACCCTTCAAAAACATCTTGCTTACAATCTTTGGGCGAACGGCAAATTTGTTGAAATTATCAAGAACACAGACGACAATCTTTTTGAGAAGGAAGTAACCAGCAGTTTCCCTTCGCTAAAGAAAACTATTTGCCATGTGTGGGATGCAGAAGCTATCTGGCTAAGCAGAATCAACGGGGTATCTCCTTCTTCCTGGCCCAGTCAAACCTTCAACGGAACCAAATACGAATGTCTTGATGGTTTTCTGAACAACACAAAGAATTTCGCAGATTTTTTTTCTGATAAAGATGATGCCTTCAATGAAAAGAAAATCATTTTTAAAACAATGAGTGGAGAAGAAGCGAGCGAAACTATTGAGGGAATTGTTTTTCATGTGGTAAACCACGGGAGTTTTCACAGAGGGCAATTGGTAACTATGCTTCGCACTTTAGGAGTCACACAAATTCCTTCCACTGATTTGATTCGTTATTTGAGAACACTTTGAATTTCGAGTAGCGATTTCAATTCCCAATCGGCAATTACAAAGCGGGGATTATCAAAATCGGATGGCGTAGGAATTACTACACATTTCATCTTTGCCGATTTAGCTGCCAGCAATCCATAGAAAGAATCTTCAATCACCAGACATTTTTCAGGTCGCACCTTCAAAGTATCTGCTGTACGGATAAAAACTCCCGGGTGCGGTTTACCATGTGTTTCATGCTCGGCAGACACCAGCAACTCAAAGTAGTCTTCTATCAGCAACTTTTTTACGGTTGCTTTTATCAATCGCATAGCTGATGATGAAGCAAGAGCAATCCGCAAACCTTTACTTTTAAAATATTCCAGCGAAGTATGAACACCTGCCATTTCTTTTGCCTTATGCAGAATAGCATTCTCCATTTCATCAATTACTTCATCGTGTATCTGTTGTTTGGTTTTACCTGTCCACGGTTGTTTATGCCACCAATGCTCAACCACTTCATCAAAACGAAAGCCGGTGGTTTGGATACAGTCTTCTTCTGTAAGTTGCAAACCTACTGTTGCAAATACTTTCATCTCTGCCTTACGCCAAAATGGTTCGCTATCTATTATCAAACCATCCATATCGTATATAACTGCTTCGAACTGATTCATAGGTTATTTAGAATTACAAAGTAATATTGCAGCAATAAAATTGCACCCTTGGAAATTATCTCCAATTTCTTTTCCCACTTCATTCAGCCTGATCCGCAAACTGCTTTGTTGGTTATTCTCAACCTAATACTGATTGAGAGTTTGCTTTCAATTGATAATGCGGCTGTGTTGGCAACAATGGTAATGGATTTACCCGAGAAAGACCGCAGGCGTGCTTTGCGCATAGGTTTGTTTCTCGCTTACATTTTCCGTGGCACTGCCTTAATATTTGCTAGCGTTCTTATTAAAATCAATTGGCTGAAGTTAGTGGGTGGAGGGTATCTGATTTATCTCTGCCTTCATTTCTTCTATAAAGAAATTTTTAAGCACGAGCACATTCTGGATATTGAAAAAGAAGAGTTAAGCGAAGAAATAAAACACCCCAGAAGAATATTCGGACTCAGTCAATTTTGGAGTACCGTGGTAATGGTAGAAGTAATGGACCTTACTTTTTCGCTTGATAATGTTTTTGCTGCGGTTGCCTTTACCGATAATATTTACCTAGTGTGTCTTGGTGTTTTTATAGGCATCATCACCATGCGGATTGTGGCGGGTTATTTTGTAAGGTTAATGGAACGCTTTCCTTTTCTCGACACAGTTGCCTTTTTGGTGATAGGTATTCTCGGATTAAAACTTTGCTTGAGTTTCTATTGCGCTCAATACGGAATGGGAACGCATCTTTGCGAACTGATGGAGAGTGAACATGCCGATTTAGTTTTTTCGATCTCTACCGTAGCTATCTTTTTCCTTCCTATTATAAGTTCCTTGTTATTGGGGTTTCCCAAGGGAAGAATCCCTAAATCCCCTTCCCGCTAACGGGATGAAACAAAAGGGGACTTGACTACAAATTAATTACGCAAGTTGTTCTGTCTTAAACTCTGAGTTGAAGTGAAACTCAATTTCAGGATTGTTTTCTCTTTCCATTTTAAGAAACCAGTCGGAAGGAGCGAGATAAACAATATGTCCGTCTTTATCCTGCACAATAGAAGTTGACTTAAAGCGGATAAATTCATTCAGCTTCTGTTCATTATCTGAGCGCAACCAACAAGCGCGGGTCATGCTGATAGGTTCAAAGCGACAACTTGCATTGTATTCGTGTTGTAAGCGGTACTGTATTACTTCAAACTGTAACTCTCCTACTGTTCCAACAAACTTTCTATTACCCGGTTGTTGCGTAAATAACTGCGCTACTCCTTCATCGGTCAACTGCTGAATTCCCTTTTCAAGCTGCTTGCTTTTCATAGGGTCAGTGTTGATTAGCTCCTTAAATATTTCGGGTGAGAAACTCGGTATGCCGCGTATCTGAAAGTCTTCTCCTTCAGTAAGCACATCTGCAATTTTAAAACTTCCCGTGTCGTATAATCCTACCACATCACCGGGAAATGCTTCATCTACTATATTCTTTTCCTGCGCCATAAAAGTTACAGGTGTGCTGAAGCGAAAATCCTTTTGCAAGCGCACATGGTGGTAGTAAGTATGCCTTTCAAACTTTCCGCTGATGATGCGCAT
>JBKJJB010000001.1:0-2689 GCA_046598235.1 Chitinophagales bacterium | reverse complement strand
CAACTTTCCGTGCTGAGAAATCAAAAACACGCAGACATCTTTCTGAGTTTTGGATGATTGAACCCGAAATGGCTTTCCATGATTTGAAAATGGATATGGATGTGATTGAAGATTTTATCCGTTATGTGGTTACTACCGTTCTTGAAAAGTGCAAAGCAGAATTGCAAATAATTGAACGCGACACCACGTTTCTTGAAAAAGTTAAGGAGCCGTTTATTCGCATGAAGTATGAAGATGCGGTAAGTGTGATTAAAGGAGAGAAAGAGGTGAACGGAAAAACTTCTTTGCAAATGCTGGAAGAGGAAGAGTCCGGTCTAAAAGCGGCAGTAAGCAGTTTGCAGTTGGAAATTCAAGACAGAGAAAAGAAAATTGCTTCTGGCGAATTGAAGAAAGGTGAAATCAATTTCAATCAATCGAAGATTGATAAGTTGAAAAATGAAGTAAAAGATACCGAAGAAAAATTAATGAACATTCCCGTGTGGCTGAACAGTGCAAAGAATTTTAAGCGCGGTGATGACTTTGGCGGAAGCGATGAAACGGTGCTTACAAAAATGTTTGGTCAGCCGGTAATGGTATACAACTGGCCTCAAGAAGTGAAAGCTTTCTACATGAAAGAAGATGAAACCGATAAAGGTTATGCTAAAGGTGTTGACTTACTCGCACCCGAAGGTTACGGAGAAGTTGTTGGCGGTGGTGAGCGTGAAACTGACATTGAAAGATTGAAAAGAAAAATTATTGAGCACGATTTGCCAATGAGCGCCTTCGAATGGTATCTCGACCTTCGCAAATTCGGCAATATACCTCACGCAGGTTTTGGTCTTGGTCTTGAAAGATTAGTGGCATGGATTTGCGGCTTGCAGCATATCAGAGAAACCATTCCATTCCCACGTAGCTACGGAAGACTACTCCCTTAAATATTTTTATCGGCAACGCCTTCTTTGCGTCTTTGCGGTTAATTGTATTTTCATTCTCACATTCACTAATTGAGTTATGGATTTCATTAAACGAACTTTCCCTTTACTATTCGGAATTTTTCTGCTTTCCGTAGCTGTTCGTTTGCCGCAACTTAACCGTCCGCTTTCAAAACATCACGAATTTTGCACGGCTATCTCTCTGCGTATCATGCAAATTTGGTACGATAACGGAATTGAGAAATACAATTACAATCCCGTAATGACTTTCAACAATCCCGCTGACAAGTTCATCAACAACAGCGCGAATGCTTCGGGCAAAATGATTGATAAGGAAGGAAACTATTACTACGTTTCCCACCCTCCTTTTGCGTACTACTTTCCTTTTTTCCTTTTCAAGTTACTCCACATTCGTCCGGATGTTTTGCCGCTGCAAATTTTCAATCTGATCTTAAATTTTATCAGCGGATTGTTTGTGTATTTCACAGTTTGTCTTCTCAGTTTTAGCAGAGCGAGGAATTTGCCTTATCGTCCGGGAGTAGTGGCATTTATCATTTACACTTTTCTCCCCGTCACTTTATGGTTTCAAGGCAATGTTTACATGAGTGATATGGCAGTGCATCTGCTCTTCATCATCGGAGTTTATACAGCACTCAAAATGATCATCCGCCAGAAATTCTATTCGCCTAAATATATTTTCTTCTATACGTTGGTGTTGGCGCTCATGATTTACACCTCATGGCTTGGAGTATTTTTTGCTTTTGGCGTATTGGTTTATTCACTGTTGCATGTGCGGGATATAAAAGGATTTAAAGTTTTAATCTGGAGCACCATTCTTGTTACGCTTGTTATGCTTCGCATAATAGTTTATCAGTATTCTCAAATCAATGGCTTAAGAGCTTATGTGGAAGAAATGTTGAATCGTTATCTGATACGCGGCAGTTTAGCTGAAACTAACCAAGGATTGTTTCATTTCATGTTTTCGTATTTATGGTATTTCAAAACATTGCTCTACAATTATTTAATGCACTACAACATTGTGTACATCATCATTCTGATTTTTATATGGCTTACGATTCGAACAAAAAAAATGAAAATCGTTTTCAGCGAGAATGGCTATCGTTTTATTTGGCTAAGTGTAACACCAGTATTGCTGATGCACTTTTTCTTTCTCAATTATTCTGTTCACGACTTTACGGTGCTTTATGCGTCACTTTTTTTTAGTGTACTACTTGGAATTTTATATGATAAGGTAAAAAAGAGTGGCGTTGTTTCTGTTAGAAAAATGCACATTGGGTTAGTGGTAGTGTTAGCAGCAATGGCAGGAGAGTACTACTTCATGAACCCTTTCTGGACGACTAAACGTTTAGAAAATGATAAAATAATTGGACTAGGAATAAAAGAGTTGGCTGAAAAGGATGCTGTACTTTTTACGAATGCAGATATTGATCCGCAAATAATTTTTTATGCGGGAAGGAACATTCAATATGCAAAAGATCATTATGATGCGAAACGGTTTCTCCAAGAAGTGAAGAGAGAAAAAGGTCAGGTATTTAATTATGGTTTCAACTCCGAAGGAGATATTGAAATTGATTACGATAGTAAATTAGATGATGTTATCAGAATTCCACAATAAATTTATTATTCACAAACTCCCCTATTATGAGTGTCCACTCTATCCCTACCGTTGACCTTTCCGATTTTCTTGCCGGAGGCGAGAAAAAACAAAACTTCGTTCATCAACTTGGAAAAGCATTTGAAGAAGTTGGTTTTGTTTC
>JBKJJB010000362.1:0-10162 GCA_046598235.1 Chitinophagales bacterium | reverse complement strand
GAAATGTGATCACCGGCATCAGCACTTCCTCTAAAACCATGTTCAGGAGCAAAAATCTTTTTGATGTTGATTTTATAACTTAGAAGGGTATCTACCAAATGAGTAGAACCAAGCATTGCAGTTTGGTTTACCAGCAAAGCCACTCGTTTATTTTGAATAAGCGGAATAAGTTCATCAAGCCGTTCAGCAGCACAAAGCAGTTTTGTTTCTGCTTTTGGTCTTTCAACTTTTGTGCTTACGTTTTGAGAATTGCATGAAGTAAGCAGCAGTAAGCACAAAGAAGTGATTGTCAATTTTATTTTTGTCATTAATGCAAACATCCAAATAAATCCTAAACTTCATACTATTTAGTCCATAGCTGTAAACTATCAGTACTAAATTGTAAACTCGTAACGTGAACCTTGAATTATTTATAGTCCGCAAAATTGCATTCAGCAGCAAGAAGAGTTTTTCTTCTTTCATTATCCGCATTGCTATTGCCGCTATTGCTCTCAGCTTAGGAACGATGATTATTACAACTTCAATGGTAAACGGTTTTCAGAAGGAGATTCGAAATAAGGTATTGAGCTTTTGGTCTCACTTGGAAATCGTTCCATTTAGTCTTACCAATTCATTGCAAGAGCAGGGCGTTTATCGTAACCAGGATTTTTACACCAACAAGAGTTTAATTCCTGAAGCAAAACATATTCAAGTGAGCGCAATGAAAGGCGGGCTACTCAAAACAAATGAAGACTTTGAAGGAATTGTTTTAAAAGGTGTGGGAGAGGATTTTGATTGGAGCAATATGCAACCCTATCTTAAAGAAGGGGAAAAAATAAATGTAGGGCAGGAAAACTCGCAACAACAAATTCTTATTTCCAAAGTAACTGCTGATCGCCTTCAATTGAAGTTGGGCGATAAAGTAACTGTTACTTTTATGGGAAGGTCTATCAGAAATCGTCCTTTTAAGGTGAAAGGGATTTTTGAAACAGGCATGGAGGAATTTGATAAAAGATATGCTTTGGTAAATATTGGAATAATTCAGGAATTGAATAATTGGGGCAAAGATACAGTTGGTGGGTTTGAAGTTTTTTTGAAGCAGGAAAATCTTTTCAAAAATAGAAGCACTTCGTATTTCCTTACATTGTTTGGAGGATTGCTTAGTGAAGAATCTTTTGCCTCATTAGCGAGAGATCCACTCGAAATCATCGGAGAAGATGTTTACTCAAGAATCAACAATCCGAAATTGGATGTGCAAACTATTAAAAGCATCAGTCCCGGAATATTTGATTGGCTCGATTTACAAACAATGAATGAGTTAATTATTCTGACCTTAATGATAATTGTTGCAGCCATCAATATGATAACTGCTTTGCTTATCTTAATTCTTGAGCGCACAAATATGATTGGAATTATGAAAGCCTTAGGTGCAGGCAATATTTCTATCCGAAAGATATTTCTTTATTACTCTGCTGTTATAATTGGTATCGGCTTAATTGCAGGAAATGTTTTTGGAATTGGTTTATGTCTGCTTCAGCAACAGTTTCATTTTATCAGTTTACCTCAGGAATCTTACTACTTGTCCTATGCGCCTGTCAACATTAACTGGACATGGATTTTAGTGATGAATATCGGAACAGTTTTTTTTACGCTTCTTCTTCTTATCATTCCATCCATGCTTGTTTCAAAAATTTCTCCTGTAAAAGCAATTCGTTTCGAATAAATTCATTTTATGAAACAGATTACCACTTTAGAAGAATACAAAACTACTTATGAAAGAAGTATTAAAAGCCCGGAAGCTTTTTGGGCAGAAGTAGCGGAGAGTTTCTACTGGAGAAAAAAATGGGACAAAGTTCTTGAATGGAATTTTACACAACCAGATATAAAATGGTTTGAAGGTGCTTTGTGTAATTTGAGTGAGAATTGTTTAGACCGTCATCTTTCTTCACGATCAGAACAAGTTGCTATTATTTGGGAACCCAATGATCCGAATGAGAAATATAAATCTCTGACCTACAAACAACTTCACGAAGAGGTTTGCCGCTTTGCAAATGCTTTGATTAATCTTGGTATTAAGCGAGGCGACCGTATTTGTATTTATCTGCCAATGGTTCCTGAAGCAGCTATTGCAATGCTCGCATGTACACGCATTGGTGCTATTCATTCAGTAGTGTTTGCAGGATTCTCTTCAAGTTCGCTTTCTGATAGAATTAACGATAGTCAATGCTCTCTTCTGATAACTGCTGATGCTGTTTATCGCGGAGAGAAGAAAATAGAATTAAAGAAAATTGCCGATGAGGCTATGAAGTTAACGCCTTCAATAAAAAATTGCATTGTGTTCAATCATCGAGCTACGGAGATTGACATGAAAGTGGGAAGAGATATTTGGTGGAGCGATATTGTAAAAAATGTTTATTCAGTAAATGAAGCAGAGGCGATAAATGCTGAAGACCCGCTATTTATTCTTTATACATCAGGCAGCACCGGAAAGCCGAAGGGAGTATTACATACAACAGCGGGTTATATGGTTTATGTGGCTTACACTTTTTTAAATGTGTTTAATTACCGAGATAAGGAAGTTTTTTTCTGCTCGGCAGATGTGGGCTGGGTAACCGGTCACTCTTATCTTGTATATGGACCATTGCTAAATGGTGCTACTACTATTATGTTTGAAGGTATTCCAACCTATCCCGATCATGGGAGATTTTGGGATGTTATAGATAAGCATAAAGTGAATATTTTTTATACAGCACCAACTGCTATTCGCTCTCTTCAAACTTATGGAGAAGAAATTTTCAAATCAAAAAATTTGAATAGTTTAAGAGTTTTGGGAAGTGTAGGCGAACCTATCAATGAAGAAGCATGGCATTGGTATCACAATAATGCTGGTAAAGGAAATTGCCCCATAGTTGATACTTGGTGGCAAACGGAGACGGGTGGGATTCTTATTTCATCTTTAGCAGGTGTTACACCGCTTAAACCTGCATTTGCAACTCTTCCAATGCCGGGAGTATTGCCTGTGTTGATGAATGAAAGCGGAGAAGAGGTAAGCGGGAATAACATTCAGGGAAATCTTTGCATTAAGCAACCCTGGCCCGGAATGGCGCGAACAGTTTATGGCGACCATGAACGATTCCGACAAACTTATTTTTCTGCTTATCCAAACTATTACTTTACAGGAGATGGCTGCAGAAGAGATGCTGATGGGGATTACCGTATTACAGGCAGAGTAGATGATGTTATGAATATTTCAGGACACCGTGTGGGCACAGGCGAAATTGAGGATGCCTTAGACGAACATGAACTGGTGATAGAAACTGCTGTGGTTGGCTACCCTCATGATATTAAGGGTCAAGGTATTTATGCTTTTGTTATTTGTATGGGCAAAGTAGAGGATGAGGATAAACTGCGAACTGAAATCAGAAAGATAGTTGCTGAAAAAATTGGTCCCTTTGCCCGTCCTGATAAAATTCAAATTGTTCGCGGATTACCTAAAACCAGAAGCGGGAAGATTATGCGTAGGATTTTGAGAAAAATAGCAGAAGGTGATGTTTCTAATTTGGGAGACACCAGCACTTTACTTGACCCAAGTGTGGTAGAGTTGATAAAGTCGGGTGCTTTATAATTTTTCTGCCAGTGTTGTAAAACAAAAAAGGTTCCGAAAATTCGGAACCTTTTTTGTTTTTTGATTGCTTCTGACTAGTGAGCAGTAGAATCAACTGTAACAGTAGAGTCTACTGTAGTTGTAGTAGTAGTTTCTTCTACAACTGTAGTAACAGTACTGTCAACAGTAGTAGTTTCAGCATCAGCAGGTTTGTTGTTGCAAGCTGAAAGAATTACTACGGAAACAGCCACGAAAGCGAAAAATACCTTTTTCATTTCTTTGTTTTTAGTTTAGGTTAATTAATTGACGCGCAAATATAATTTTCCAAAATTGGTAAGTGCAAATTTTTGCTAATTTTTTTTTAACACCTATCAACAGTCATAATAATAGACTGTACTGCTTTTAGGAGATGCTATTTTTCTCTGAAGAAGATATTCAAAGGCACTCCGTTAAAATCGAAACTCTCACGCAGTTTGTTTTCAAGATAGTTTTTATACGATTCCCGAATGTATTTGGGGTGGTTACTGAAGAATGCGAACGATGGGGTAGGAGTAGGCAACTGAGTAACGTATTTAATGGTAACCAGCTTGCCGTCTGTAGCCGGTGGACGGTATTGCTCAACCGCTTTCAACATTATCTCATTCAACTTGGAGGTGGTAATTTTTCTTCTTAGGTTTTGATATACTTTCTCTATAGTTTCTATCACTCTAAAAATACGCTGTTTCTCATATACAGAGATAAAAATTATAGGCACGTCATTGAAGGGGGCAAGTTTAGTACGAAGTATTGCCTCGTAATCGCGGGCACTGTTAGTTGACTTATCAATCAAATCCCACTTGTTTACAGCTACAACAATGCCGCGATGCTTTTTAATTGCCATTTTGTAAATAGCAAGGTCTTGATGAGTAATTCCTTTACCGGCATCTAAAACTATAACTGCAATATCCGATTCATCCAACGCATTAATAGCGCGAATAACTGAGTAGAATTCAAGGTTTTCGTGAACCTTTGCTTTGCTTCGTATACCTGCAGTATCAATCAGTATCAACTCTTTTCCAAACTTTTTATAGTGAGAATGAACTGAATCACGAGTGGTGCCGGCAATGTCTGTTACTATGTTTCTGTCTTCACCCAATAAAGAATTTACAAGCGATGACTTACCTACATTCGGTTGACCGATAATGCAAACTTTAGGAATGTCAACTTCTGCTTCTTCTACCACTTCTTCAGGAATTCTCTCCATTACAGCATCTAACAATTCGCCCGTTCCTGAGCCAGTCATAGAAGCAATGAAGAAAATATTTTCGAAGCCGAGGCTATAAAACTCGTTTGCCTCGTGCATTCGCGCAGTGTTATCTACTTTATTTACTACCAGAAAAACGTTCTTCTGATGTTTCCGAAGGGTTTTGGCAAACTCATCATCTAAATTAGTGATGCCTGTAGTGGCATCTACTATAAAGAGCAATAAGGTAGATTCTTCGATAGCAATAAGCACTTGCTCACGGATATGTTTTTCAAAAACATCTTTTGAACGGGGAACAAATCCACCTGTATCAATTACATTAAACTTCTTACCCGCCCATTCACACTCACCATAAATACGGTCGCGGGTAACACCGCTTACATCATCAATGATTGATTTTTTTTCACCAATCAAACGGTTGAAGAGAGTTGATTTACCTACGTTAGGTCTTCCTACTATAGCTACTGTAAAATTCATTTCAGGTTTTAGATTTTAGTTTCGGGATACAAACTTTACTTGGAGTATCCGAAATTTTTAAGTGTGTTTGAATCGTTTCGCCATTTACCTTTCACTTTTACAAACAGTTCTAAATGGACTTGTTTTCCGACAAATGCTTCTATATCTTTTCGGGCTTCGATACCTACTTTTTTTAATGCTTCTCCTTTGTTTCCTATAATAATTGCTTTTTGTGACTCGCGCTCTACAAATATTACACAGCGAATGCGATCTATCTTTTCACTTTCTTTAAAAGTATCCACAATTACTTCGCAGGAGTAGGGAATTTCTTTGGTGTAATGTAAAAATATTTTCTCTCGAACTATTTCTGATACAAAAAAACGCTGGCTGCGGTCGGTTAGCTGCTCTTTATCATAGTAAGGAGGAGATTCCGGAAGTAGCTCAACTATTTTTTTAATCACTTTAGCTGCGTTAATTCCTGATGATGCAGTAATGGGAATTACTTCGCTCTTGTCTAACCTCTTTTTCCAGTCAGCGAGCAGTTGCTCTGTTTCTTCTTTTTGATACAAATCAATTTTATTGAGAAGAACCAAAGTGGGTATTTTATTATTTTGAATTAACTCTATGAGGTGTTTCTGCTCTTCTTCTTTTTGAAATTTATCAGTTACAAATAACAATACATCTGCATCTTCAAGTGCTTCAAGAACCGAATCGTTCATAGAATTCTGCAACTTATAGGCAGGCTGATTGATAAATCCGGGGGTGTCAGAAAAAACTACCTGATAATCTTCGGCATTTACAATTCCCAATATACGGTGGCGTGTGGTTTGCGCCTTAGGCGAAATAATGCTCATTCGCTCACCTACCAACGCATTCATTAGCGTTGATTTACCTACGTTCGGGAGACCAATAATATTTACAAAACCAGACTTATGATTCATATACAAAGCGCGAAAATACGAAAGCACCTTGCATTGTATGGAATTCGGAATATATTTGCCGCCCATATCGCGGGGTGGAGCAGTTGGTAGCTCGTTGGGCTCATAACCCAAAGGTCGTAGGTTCGAGTCCTACCCCCGCAACAAGCCAGAACCCTTGATAGCAGTAGCTTTCAAGGGTTTTTAATTTTATGCATAAAACGAAAATTAACGTTTGGTACAACATAAGTACAACAATTTTGGCTTTTTGACCCTCTCTTTCATATCAATTGATACCCTTTAATTCCAGTAGAAATCAGGAAAAAGTGAATTAGAAGAAAATTATTTTGTAGAATAATTCCTTTTTGGGGTTACTAAGGTGTGAATAATATAACTCTTGATAAAAATTGTGTAAGCCTCTCTGATTTTTAGGCTGTAATTTGCACTCCGTCATTCCAGTTACCCTCGGAAGAAAGACACAGAATCCTATCGTCAAAAAAATTAGATTATGACCTACGAAAAAATTGCAGCGCTTCTTGGCAAAGAAGAACAATACCTTCTAACGCATCATAGTAATACTATTCCGAAGGATAAGTTACACCTGCCCGGTGCCGATTTTATTGAACGCGTTTTCGTACGTTCCAATCGCAGTGTACAAGCGCTACGAAATCTTAAAGCTATTTTCAATTCAGGCCGTCTTTCCGGCACTGGCTACCTCTCCATCCTCCCAGTAGATCAGGGAGTGGAACATAGTGCGGGCGCATCCTTCAGTCCCGATGCGTTATATTTTGACCCCGGTAACATTGTAAAATTGGCGATTGAGGGTGGCTGTAATGCAGTAGCCAGCACCATTGGTGGCTTGGGAATTGTGGCGAGGGAATACGCGCACAAAATTCCATTCATTGTAAAACTAAATCACAACGAATTGCTTTCTTATCCTAATACGTACGACCAGATTATGTTCGGATCCGTAAGAGCAGCATGGAATCTTGGTGCCGCTGCTATAGGTGCCACAATTTACTTTGGTTCATCTGAAAGTGACCGGCAGATTACAGAAGTTTCCAAAGCCTTTGAAGAAGCGCATAGTCTGGGCATGGCTACGGTCTTATGGTGTTATGTCCGCAATAATGCATTTAAAATTGATACTATAAATTATGAAGTGTCAGCAGACTTAACCGGTCAGGCAAATTATCTTGGAGTAACTATTCAGGCAGATATTATTAAGCAAAAGCTTCCTGAAAATAACGGTGGTTTTAAAGCACTGAACACTGGTGGCATCAGGTATGGACAATTTGATGAACGCATGTATACCAAACTTGCTACCGATAATCCGATTGACTTATGTCGCTATCAGGTAGCTAATTGCTTTATGGGTAGAGCTGGGCTTATTAACTCCGGTGGAGCATCGGATGGTAAAAGCGATTTGCGCGAAGCGGTACGCATTGCCATTATAAATAAACGCGCGGGCGGTATGGGTGTAATTTCAGGAAGAAAATCATTTCAAAAACCTTTTGATGAAGGAGTAGCTCTTTTACATGCCATACAGGATGTGTATCTGGAAAAACAAATTGATGTAGCTTAGAAACTTCAAAAAATGATTATGAAAACAGTAATTGGCAAAACGTTTAATTCCTCCGAACTCGACCAGCTCTGCATTAACACCATTCGTTTCCTTTCGGTGGATGCGGTGCAAAAAGCCAATAGCGGTCATCCCGGTTTGCCTTTAGGCGCGGCTCCTATGGCTTATACCTTATGGACAAAGTTTATGCAACACAATCCGGATAACCCTCATTGGTTTAACCGCGACCGTTTTGTTCTATCAGCCGGTCATGGCTCTATGTTGCTATATAGTTTGCTGCATCTAACCGGTTATGATTTATCGCTTCAACAAATCAAGCAGTTTCGGCAATGGGGAAGCAAAGCACCCGGTCATCCCGAATATGGCGTTACCCCTGGGGTGGAAACCACTTCTGGTCCTCTGGGCCAGGGTTTTGCCAACGGAGTGGGAATGGCAATTGCGGAAGCATATCTTGCGGCCCATTATAATAAGCCCGGATTTGAAATTATCCATCATCATACCTATGCATTAGTCAGTGATGGCGATTTGATGGAAGGCGTTGCCGCTGAGGCAGCACCACTTGCCGGTCACTTAAAGCTCGGCAAGTTGATTTACCTATACGATAATAACCATATCACTCTTGCCTCTGCCACGCCTGTAACCTTTACCGAAAATCACACCCAGCGATTTGAAGCGTATGGATGGCACGTGCAATCCGTGGAAGATGGAAATGATTTGACCGAAATTGAAAACGCAATTTGCAAAGCAAAAGATGAAGCGGAGCGACCTTCCATTATTCTGGCGAGAACGCACATCGGTTACGGCTCGCCCAATAAACAAGATACCTGTGCAGCGCACGGATCTCCTTTAGGAAAAAACGAAGTTAAACTAACTAAAGAAAACCTCGGCTGGCCTGTCGAACCCGATTTTTTAATTCCCGAAGAAGCTAAGCTGCATCTCTATAAAGCCGTTGAAACCGGAAAAAAATTAGAAGCAGAATGGGAAAAATTATTTGCTTCTTACGAAATAGAATATCCCGAATTAGCTGCAGAGTTTCGAAATCTAATCAGCAGAAAACTACCGGACGGTTGGGATGCTAAGTTTCCTGAATTTCCTGCCGATGCAAAAGGCATGGCAACACGTGTTGCTTCCGGAAAAATTATGCAGGGTTTCTTTTCCAAACTACCAGGTTTCATTGGCGGCTCTGCAGATTTAAATACCTCTACACATACGGAATTAAAAGATGCAGGCAATTTTGAAAGTCCTTCCATGGCTATTGGCGATTTGCAGGGCTCAGCCGGTGGTGGATGGAGTTATGCCGGACGCAATTTGCAGTTTGGTGTTCGTGAGCATGGTATGGCTTCAATCACAAATGGCATGGCTGTGCATGGCGGTATTCTTCCTTTCTGCTCTACCTTTCTTACTTTTTCAGATTATATGCGTCCCGCTATTCGTCTGGCAGCTCTAATGGAATTAAATCTGGTTTATGTTTTTACACATGATAGCATAGCAATGGGAGAAGATGGACCTACGCATCAACCAGTAGAACATTTAGCCAGCTTGAGGACCATCCCTCAATTAATTGTTATTCGTCCGGGCGATGCCAACGAAACCGCTGTTGCCTGGCGTGTAGCCATTGAATCGAAAAAAGCACCCGTGGCTTTAGTTTTATCGCGACAGGATATGCCCACACTTGATAGAAAGGAATTTTCATCTGCCGAGGGGCTTCGATACGGAGCATATATATTATCAGATACTCCAAATGATAAACCCGATTTGATTTTAATAGCCACCGGTTCAGAGCTTAGTTTAATTGTAGAAGCGAAACAAAAATTAGAGGAGCAAAAGATTTCGGTGCGATTAGTTTCGATGCCCAGTTGGGAGTTATTTGAAAAACAACCTCAAGATTATCGGGATAAGGTTTTTCCATCATTTGTCAAAACAAGAATCTCAATAGAAGCAGGAATATCTCAAGGTTGGCATCGGTATGTTGGTGATAAGGGCGAAACAATTGCCGTGGATACTTTCGGGGCATCTGCTCCGGGCGAAGTGATGTTGCATAAGTATGGATTTACAGTGGAAAATATCTGTGAACACGCAATCGCTTTATTAAAAGGAAACAGACATGATTAAAATTGGAATAGCCGCAGACCATGCAGGATTTGAATTAAAGGAATATTTATTGGTTAACTTGCGCAGAGCCGGTTACGAGCCAATTGATTTTGGCAATACAGAATTGAATGCCGCTGATGATTATCCTGATTATGTAATTCCTCTCGCGCAGGCAATTGCAGGCGGCAACGTTATCCGTGGTATTGCAGTTTGCGGAAGTGGTGTAGGCACAAGCATTGTAGCTAATAAAGTGAAAGGTGTGAGAGCCTGTCTTATTCATGAAAAAATGTATG